>JBGPNR010000057.1:0-8978 GCA_041487635.1 Candidatus Udaeobacter sp.
AACTCGCCGCGGTCGCTCTCGGAGCCGAGCCTGTTCACATTTCTTCGCTCGCGCGTCCACGTATTCTCGCGTCGCGCAAAGTGATCGAACAGATCGTGGCGCGTGATGTGGTGGTTTACGGAGTCAACACCGGATTCGGCAAGTTGTCCGATGTTCGGATTCCACAGAACGACTTGCGCCAGCTTCAACTGAACCTTGTCCGCAGCCACGCCTGCGGAATTGGAAATCCGCTGTCCGAGCCCGAGGTACGGGCGATGATTCTGTTGCGCGCAAACGTGCTTGCGCTCGGCTTTAGCGGAGTTCGGCTGGAAATTATTCAGTTGCTTTGTGAAATGCTCAATCGACGCGTTTATCCTGTCGTTCCGGAGAAGGGCTCTGTCGGTGCGAGCGGCGATCTCGCGCCGCTTGCGCATCTGGCATTGAGTCTTATCGGTGAAGGCGAGGTTTTTTTTGAAGCGCAACGGATGCCGAGCGCCGAAGCACTGCGGCGCGTTCAGTTAGCGCCACTGCAACTCGAAGCAAAAGAAGGCCTGGCGCTCCTCAATGGCACTCAGGCAATGCACGCGGTGGGTGGGCTGGCTCTTTTGCGCGCACAGCGCCTCGCGCGTGTCGCTGACGTTGCCGGCGCGATGAGTCTCGAAGCGCTGAAAGGCACGCCTGCAGCCTTCGATTTGCGGTTACAAGATGCGCGTCCGCACCCGGGCCAGAAAGCCGTCGCCGAACATCTCTTATCGCTGATGGAGGGCAGTGAAATTCGGCAGTCGCATCTGACGGGCGATCCGCGTGTCCAGGACGCATACAGCTTGCGTTGCATGCCGCAGGTGCATGGCGCTGTCCGCGGCGCGCTGGCGCATTGCGAACAGGTTTTGTTGATCGAATCCGCATCGGCGACCGATAATCCGCTTGTATTTGCGGAAAGCGGCGAGGTGATTTCCGGCGGCAATTTTCATGGCGCGCCGCTTGCGCTGGGGTTCGATTATGCTGCGATTGCGATTACCGATCTGATGAACATGAGTGAACGGCGAACCGATCGGCTCGTTAATCCCGATAAGAACGAAGGCCTGCCCGCATTTCTCGCGCGACAGCCGGGTTTGGACTCCGGCTTCATGATTGCACAGGTGGCGGCTGCTTCGTTGGTCAATGAAGCGCGCGTGCTCGCGCATCCGGCGAGCAGTGACAACATCACCACGTCCGGTGGAAAGGAAGATCACGTTTCGATGGGAATGACGAGCGCATTAAAGCTGCGATCGATTGTCGATCTTGCCGAAAATTTGCTGGCGGTCGAGCTGCTCACGGCTGCTGAAGGCTTGGAACATCGCCGACCGTTGAAAGCCGGAGTTGGCGTCGAGCGTGCATTCGCTGCGGTTCGAAAAATCGCACCGCCGCTGGGACAGGATCGCCCGCTCTCGGGTGATATCGCGCGTGTTGCCGAAGCGATTCGCCAGGGCAAATTCGACAGCGCCGCAAACTAGACGGGTGCCTTCAGCTTAATACTGGTTGAAAGCGATGCGAAGACGCATCGCACTCCTAAAGCACGTCGTGCGAAAACATGGATAGAGGCCAAATTCATCTCACATATGTGATATAAAGTTGTCCCCCCTAACATTGAACACCATCACAGGGGGCCCATTTCATTTTGCGACAGCTTTTGGAGTGCGCACGCGTCCTCGCGTCGCTTTGAAATCGTTCAGCTCCGCAAGTGTAAGCGGATTGCTGAGAGGCGAGGAAGTTGCACATTGTAGTATGAGCGGAAAACGAATCATCCATGCCCCGCGCGGCAGCCAGCGGACCTGCAAAGGCTGGCATCAGGAAGCTGCAATGCGGATGCTTATGAACAATCTCGATCCGGATGTCGCTGAAAATCCGGATCAGCTGGTCGTGTACGGCGGAACGGGACGCGCTGCGCGAAGCTGGGAGGCATTCGATACGATCGTGCGTTCACTCCACGACCTGGAGAACGATGAAACGCTTCTCGTTCAATCAGGAAAACCGGTTGGCAAATTCCGGACATACGATGAAGCGCCGCGTGTCCTCATCGCCAACTCCAATCTGGTCGGACAATGGAACAATTACGGCGAGTTCAATCGGCTCGAACGAATGGGGCTGACAATGTATGGACAAATGACAGCCGGCTCATGGATCTACATCGGTAGCCAGGGGATTGTGCAGGGAACATACGAAACTTTTGCCGCCGCTGGGCGCAAACATTTCGATGGCTCGCTCGATGGAAAACTTGTCTTAACCGGCGGGCTTGGTGGGATGGGCGGTGCACAACCGCTGGCTGCGACAATGAACGGCGCGCTCTTTCTCGGTGTGGAAATCGATCCGACGCGAATTGAGAAAAGATTGAAGAGCGGTTATTGCGACAAGATTGCATGGTCGCTGGATGAAGCACTGAAGTTAATCGATCAGGCGCGCAAGGATCGAAAATCGCTTTCTGTGGGTTTGGTTGGTAATTGCGCCGATGTTTTGCCTGAAATTGTGAAGCGCGGTGTCGTTCCTGACGTTCTCACCGATCAGACCAGCGCCCATGATGCGTTGAATGGCTACGTGCCGCATGGGATGTCACTCGATGACGCCCTCGCGATGCGCCGGAAAAATCCGGACGAATACATCGAGCGCGCGATGCACTCGATGGCTGTGCATGTTGAAGCCATGCTGGCATTGCAGAAGAAGGGCGCAATCACGTTTGATTATGGAAACAACATTAGGGCGCAGGCAAAAAAAGCCGGCATTAAAAGCGCATTCGAAATTCCCGGATTTGTTCCCGAATACATTCGTCCGCTGTTTTGCGAGGGCCGCGGTCCGTTTCGCTGGGTCGCCTTGAGTGGCGATCCCGAAGACATCGCGCGCACAGACAAGCTTGCGCTGGAATTGTTTCCTGAAAACCAAACGCTATCGCGCTGGATGAAACTCGCGAAGGAGCGAATCCAATTTCAGGGATTACCTGCGCGAATTTGTTGGCTGGGCTACGACGAACGCGCCCGGTTTGGCTTGGCGATGAACGAATTAGTGAAACGCGGCGAGCTCAAAGCGCCAATTGTGATTGGCCGGGATCATCTCGATTCCGGCTCCGTTGCATCGCCTAATCGTGAAACCGAAGGCATGCTCGACGGCAGCGATGCAATCGCTGACTGGCCGTTGCTCAATGCCCTCGTCAACACTGCGGCCGGGGCATCGTGGGTGTCCATCCACAACGGTGGCGGTGTCGGCATTGGTTTCTCGCAACACGCCGGGATGGTCGTTGTTGCCGACGGCAGCGAAAATTCCAAGCGCCGTCTTGAGCGCGTCCTTACCAGCGATCCCGGCACCGGCATCCTCCGCCACGCCGACGCCGGTTACTCGCGCGCCATCGAATTCGCCGCTGCTAACAAGATCGATATTCCAATGAAGCCGCAGAATCGGGATTGAGTGCTAAAGCAAACTTGTCCCTACGCGATTGGCAGTCGAAGCGTCTCGACGATTTTCCGCGCGATCGCGATCCGACGTTGCAGGCTCACTTTTCCGCGGCGCTCGCGAAATTCGGCTTTCGGCAGGAGATAGACGACATCGCAGCGGACAGCGGTTTTCCAGTCCAAGCCATCGGCGGCATTCAGAATGACTTCGTGCTTTTTCATCTTGCGATTGAGTCTGGCCGAGGTGCAGATGAGTGCATTGACGTATTCGAGGTCGTCGTTTACGCAACGTTCCTCGTTGGAAATGATCACTGCAGGATGCGGCTTCTCTTCCCGAAACGGGAAAAGATAAATTTCCCACTGCCTCATTTCACGATTTTCCGAACCGAGTGGGAAGCAAGCTTGTTGGATTCTTTGATCGCTTCTCGATCATAGCAGTCCTTGAAATATCCGGGCGGCCGCATGGGCACGGGCTCGGGCAATTCCAGCGGCTTCAAAACCAGCAGCTTTGATCTTCTCACGATGACAATGTGCTCGCCTTCGATTGCGCGGTCAGCGATCTCACCGAGGCGTTGTTTGGCTTCACTGATGGAAACTGTAGTCGATGCCATTTGCACTAATTTTAGACAAAAATGAGACCGATTCAAGACCGATTGCCTGGGACCAATCTGCTCTGACCTTGCATTCTGGTTAATCCGGTAAATCCTCTCTGGAATTCTACACATGCAAAAGCTTATCGAATGCGTGCCCAATTTTTCCGAGGGACGCGATCAAAATGTCATTCGGCAGATTGCCGATGCCATTGAATCGACGGAAGGCGTTTCGTTGCTCGATGTCGATCCCGGGGCAAGCACGCATCGCACGGTGGTGACTTTTGTCGGGGACCCTGATGCGGCAGTGGAAGCGGCGTTTCGCGGAATCAAAAAAGCGGCGGAGCTGATCGACATGCGCAAGCACAAAGGCGCGCATCCACGCATGGGCGCGACGGATGTTTGCCCATTTATTCCAGTCAGCAACGTCAGTTGGGAAGAAGCAATCGCTTGCGCGAATCGCCTTGGAAAGCGCGTTGGCGAGGAATTGAAGATTCCGGTCTATCTCTACGAAAAAGCGGCAAGGGATAAATCACGTTCGAACCTTTCGGTTATTCGCGCTGGGGAATACGAAGGTTTTTTTGAGAAGATTAAACAGCCTGAATGGAAACCAGATTTTGGGCCAGCCGTTTTCAATGAGAAATCAGGCGCGACAGTCATCGGCGTCCGCGATTTTCTCGTGGCCTACAATGTAAATCTAAACACGAAATCCGTGCGTCGCGCGACCTCGGTTGCGTTTGATGTGCGAGAGCAGGGGAGAGTGAAAACCGAAGACGGCATGCCCTCCGGCAAACCGGTTTTGGATTCAAACGGCGAACCCGTTCGAATTCCAGGAATGTTGAAGCACGTGAAGGCTATCGGCTGGTTCGTGAAGGAATACGGCATCGCGCAGGTCTCCATGAATCTGACCAACATTGAAGAAACGCCGCTGCACGTGGCGTTCGATGCTTGTGTTGAGGCAGCATCGAAGCGCGGATTGCGTGTAACCGGCTCGGAGATTGTGGGCATGGTGCCGAAGAAATGTTTGGTAGATGCCGGTCGTTATTTTCTTCGTAAACAGCAATGGTCTGAAGGTGCTTCGGAAGAGGAACTGATCGACATCGCGATTCGCTCGATGGGCCTCAGCGAACTGAAACCTTTCGAGGCGAAAGAAAAGGTGATTGAATTGAAGATCGAGTCTGCTGAGCAAAAGACGTCCCTGGCGAAAATGAATCTGCGCGAGTTTTGCAATGAAACGCTGAGCGATTCGCCTGCGCCGGGCGGGGGTTCCGTCGCAGCATTGATGGGCGCGTTAGGTTCGTCGCTGGGTGGAATGGTGGCGAATCTTTCCGCCGGAAAGCGTGGCTGGGACGACAAGCTCGAGTATTTCAGCGAGTGGGCTGTGAAGGCGCAGCAACTCAAGGATGAATTGCTGTCGTTGGTCGATGAAGATACGGCTGCGTTCAACAGAGTGATGGACGCATTCGCGCTGCCAAAGCAATCGGCAGAAGAGAAGGCAGCACGCTCGACAGCGATTGAAGAGACAACGAAATATGCGGCTCAGATTCCACTGAAAGTCATGGAGACCGCGTCGAAATCCTACGAATTGCTTGCCGAGATGGCGGGAAAGGGAAATCCGGCCTCGATTTCGGATGTAGGCGTTGGCGCGCTGGCGACGTGGGCCTGCATTGAAGGAGCTGCGCTGAACGTGCGAATTAATCTCGGGCAACTGAAGGACGAGAAATTCAAAGCGGCGCTGCTTGAAAAAGTCCGAAAGACCAGCGCCGATTCCGAGAGGAAGTTCAAGAAAATCAATCAAATTGTGGAAAGCAAACTGGGTTGAAGCGTTGAAGCGAGCAAGCCGTCCTTGTCATGTTGAGCGAAGCGAAACATCTCTGATTCTCACTTCAGCGATGCCGAAAGAACTGCTCAGAGATTCTTCGCTTCGCTCAGAATGACAATGCCGTTCCCCTTTTAGCCCTTCAACGAATCATGGATTCACTTGCCGTTCTTCACGCTTCCCAGCTTGTCACGCTGGCAGGTCCGGAGCGACCGCGCATTGGCGCTGAGATGTCTCAGCTGGCGATTATCCGCGATGGCGGAATGCTGATCCACGACGGCAAGATCGACATCGTCAGTTCAAGCGAGGAGGTCGCGAAGAACGCAGGCGATGCGGAAGTTGTCGATGCCGACGGGCGTGTCATTCTGCCAGGATTTGTCGATGCGCATACACACTTGGTCTTTGCCGGAAATCGGCTCGAGGATTTCGAGCGGCGCGCACGCGGCGAGACGTACGAACAAATCGCGAGAGCCGGTGGCGGGATTTGGTCAACAGTAGAGAAAACGCGCGAGGCCAGCGGTGAAGAGCTTTTCACCCAAGCTCAGAACCACGCAAAATGGTTCCTGCGCTGCGGAACAACAACAGTCGAAGCAAAATCTGGGTACGGACTGAGGATCGAAGACGAATTGAAGATTTTGCGCGTGATGAAGCGGCTCAATGAAGAAACACGGCTGGAAATTGTGCCGACTTTTCTTGGCGCGCATGCGGTGCCGCGCGAACTGAACACCGATAAATACATCGACCTTCTAATCGACGAGATGCTGCCGCGGGTCGCAGACGAAAAACTCGCGGAATTTTGTGACGTATTTTGTGAACACGGTTATTTCGACGTCGAACAATCAAGAACAATTTTGACCGCAGCCAGGAAACTCGGACTAAGGCTGCGAATTCATGCCGATCAACTCACCGATTCCGGCGGTGCGCGACTTGCGGGTGAATTGAAAGCGACTACGGCCGATCATTTGGAGAAAACAGATGAGCAGGGAATTGCGGCAATGAAATCCGCGAACGTGCAACCAGTTCTGCTGCCGGGTTCTGTTTACGCGCTCGGGTCGACAGCATACCCGCGCGCGCGCGAAATGATCGACACAGGACTCGCTGTTGTGCTCGCGACAGATTTCAATCCCGGTTCGTCGCCGACGCCGAGCATGCCGATGATTTTGTCGCTTGCGTGCACTCAGATGAAAATGTCGCCTGCGGAAGCAATCACCGCATCCACAATTAATGCGGCGTACTGTCTCAATCGCGGCGATAAAATTGGTTCACTGGAGCGAGGCAAGCTTGCTAACTTCTCAATTTTCGACTGCGAAGAATATCGGGAGTTGACGTACTGGTTTGGGATTCCGCAGACGCATTCCGTGTACGTCAAGGGAGAGCGTGTCCGTCTCTGGGGAGCATCGCGCAATCGCGGGAGCCTGTAGTTGCCGGCAGCTTGCCGGAACATTCGAGAACCTCCTCCGCGCGAATGAATTCTGCATCTCGGCAGGCTGCCGAGATGAACAGGCTGGCAGCCTGTGCTCCCCAGAACTTTGCGGCACTCACAGAGCGCCGCTACAGTGATTCACAATGAAAGTTGAAGTAGACAAGCAGCCTGGTTCTGTGTCGAAGCTGCAAATTGAATTGGCGCCTCAAGAAGTGACCAAGGAGTGGGATGCAATTGCGAACAGCTTCGCACGGTTCGCCAAGATTCCCGGTTACAGGCCCGGCAAAGCGCCGCGCACCGTTATCGATAAAAGATTTCGGAAGGAAATTCAGGAGGAGCTTACCAAAAAACTCGTCTCGAAAAGTTATCACGAAGCGGTCGAACAGCAGCAGTTGCGCGTGGCTTCATTGACTAACATCGAAGACGTCCAATTCGGCGAGGACAAATCGATGAGCTTTCGTGCGACCGTCGTAACCGCGCCGGATTTCGAGTTGCCGGATTACAAGAACATTGCGGTGCAAGCGCCGGACACAAAAGTTTCTGATGTCGAAGTCGACGAGGCACTCGAGCGTTTGCGCGATCAGTCAGCTGATTTTGTCGATGTGCCGGGGCGCGGACTGCAAATGGGCGACTTTGCGGTGCTTGATTTTGAAGGTTCAGTGGATAGCAAGCCGATCAGCGAAATCGTGCCGCAGGCCAGCAAGAATTTGCAAGGCGGCAAGAAATTCTGGCTGCATCTGGCTCCTGACAATTTCCTGCCGAAATTTTGTGAGCAGTTGGTCGGACAAAACCCCGACGAGACGCGCCTGGTGATCGTCCATTTCCCAGACGATTTCCCGGTGAAAGAATTGGCGAGCAAAAAAGCGGATTACGCAGTTACGTTGCATGAGATTAAGGAGAAGGTTTTGCCGGCGATCGATGACGCGCTTGCGGCCAAACTGATTCCGGGGAAAGCCCTTGCCGACGTTCGCCAGATGATCGAGCACGATATCGAGCACGCGAAACAGCATGATGCCGAGCGCGCCAGGGAATCACAGATCGTGAAATATTTGCACGAGCATATTCAGTTCGAGTTGCCTCCGGCGCTCCTGCAAAATGAGACGCGTCGGGCACTGGCCGAATTAGTGCAACGGAATCGTGAGCGCGGTGTTACTGATGACATGCTGAAGCAAAAAGAAAAAGAACTGATCGACGGTGCCGCGGGCCTGGCGGCGAATCGGTTGAAAACAAATTTCATTCTGCATCGGATCGCTGAGCGCGAAAAAATTGAGGTCACGAAGGAAGACGTCGACCTGCGAATCAGGCAGGAGGCAGCGCGTTACGACATTTCGCCCGACAAAATGCGCAAGGAGTTACAGCAAAAAAATGCGTTGGATGACATTGCTGAACAGATTCTGCTGGGCAAGACTCTTGATTTCCTCAAGGCGGATGTTAGCGTCCAAACGGCACAAGAACCGGCTGTTAAAGAAGAAAAATCATGAGCGAAAATCTATCGCAGGTGCTGATTCCGATGGTCGTGGAGCAGACTGGCCGTGGCGAGCGCAGCTACGATATCTACTCGCGGCTGCTCAAGGATCGGATCGTTTTCATTGGAACGCCGATGGACGACCATATCGCCAACCTCGTCATTGCGCAGTTGCTCTTCCTGCAAATGGAAGACTCGAAGAAGGACATCAACATTTATATCAATTCGCCCGGTGGTTCGGTCACTGCGGGACTGGCCGTGTATGACACGATGCAGTTTCTCACGT
>JBGPNR010000058.1:0-8941 GCA_041487635.1 Candidatus Udaeobacter sp.
CTATGCGATCTTGACGTCCCCACCCCGGGATCAATTAGGTGAACGGCTGCATATTGCCTGGGAACTCGCTGCCTTATTGCGGCGGAAACGGTTCCAACATGGGTCGCTCGATCTCGACTTTCCAGAGGTGAAAGTCTGGGTCGATAAACAGGGCCATCCTGTAAGATTAGAGCGCGTTGAAAACGACGAATCGCACCAGCTGATCGAAGAGTTCATGCTGGCGGCAAACGAGGCTGTCGCGCGCGAGCTCAAGAAGCGCGCGATTCCCACGATCTACCGCGTTCACGAAAATCCAGACCCGGAGAAACTGGCGGAGTATCGAGAATTTGTTCTCAGCTTCAATTACAAGGTTGGGGATTTGACCCATCGCGCTGAGCTGCAGCGTTTGCTGGCGTCAATCCGTGGTAAACCCGAAGAGCAAGCGCTGAAGGTCGCTCTGCTCAAAAGTTTGAAGCGCGCGCGCTACTTAGCCCAGCCGCTCGGCCATTACGGACTGGCCAAGGCCAATTATTTGCATTTCACCAGTCCGATTCGGCGTTATGCCGATCTGGTAGTGCATCGTTCTCTTGGTAGGGACGGCACTCCGTTACCGTCCGTCGGGACCCCAACCACCGAACGGCGGTCACGGAGTGACACGCCCTACCATTCGTCGCGGCGTTCGGTCGGCGCAGCGCGCCACTCGCACCATCCCGACATGGGAGAAATGGCTTCGATCGCGGAGCACATTTCAATCACCGAACGAACCGCAGCCGATGCGGAGATCGATGCCGCGCAAATGAAGAAGCTTGAATTTTTTCAGCGACAACTCGACGAGCGGAATCCCCAGATTTTCCGCGCCGCAATTGTCGATGTCCGCAACTACGGGTTGATGGTGGAATTGCCGGATGCGCTAATCACGGGCCTTATCCATGTGTCGTCGTTGACGGACGACTTTTATTTGTTTGAACCTGCTCGACGCCAACTCATTGGCAGAAGAACGCGCAAACGGTTTAGCGTCGGCGACGAGTTATCCGTCTTTGTCGCACGGGTTGATGCCTTCAAACGGCAGGTAGATTTCGCGATCGCCACTCCTTCTCAGGCCTTGACCAGAAAGCGTTACTCGAAGGAACGAAAATCGTAAGAAGCTCAGTTTCCTTAGGTGTAAGTGATCTGCGCCAGCGCGATTTTTCGCGGCCGAATTAATTTCCATTCCGGAGTAACAAATCGCTTTGCTTCGACTAACGAATTCGCCAGATTGCGACTGGAAAAATCCTTATGAGAATCACAATCGCGTCTATTCTAATTTCGGTAGCAATCTGCCTCGGCATGTTTGCTGCCGCGCCGGCAACACTTCACACTTTCACTGTACCTGGATCGAACCGCTCTGAAAAAGTTACAGGTGAGGATCCTATCTCCGCCGTTGGCAACACGCAGTCGCCAATTCGTCACCTCATCGTTGTAGTCGGGGAGAATCGGAGCTTCGACAATGTATTCGGCACGTACGTGCCATCTAGTCCAACGCAGACAGTGTGGAACCTGCTGTCCCAGGACATCGTCCAGATCAACGGTAATATTGGAACGAACTTTGAGGCGGCGGCGCAGCAGGAGGCGACCGATACAATGACGTATGAGCTCAGTCCCGCGCAAACGGGTCATTTTCAATACTTGCCGCAGCCGAGCACTACTCTCAGTGCGCTGCCAACCGGGCCGTGCAACCTGGAACCTGGGATCTTCTGCAGTGACATCGGGCTGGATCCAACATCGCAGGGGCTTCTGTCCACTCGAGGTACGGGTCAGTCCGCCTATGATCCCAGGATCGGCGCAACTCCCGTGCCCGATTGCCGTTATCCATCGGATCTATTCAATGGGCCTTACTTGCTCCTAGGCAATTCAGAATTGAACAACTGCGGGACGCCCTTCCCCCCTGGGGTTGAGACGATTGCGAACACGACTTACACGAGCAACACAGGTGACCCCGTACATCGGTTCTATCAGATGTGGCAACAGTCCGATTGCTCTATTGCGAACATCACCCCGCAAAATCCCAGCGGCTGCAAGCGCGACCTTTTCACGTGGGTCGCGGTAACCGTGGGATGGGGGTTCACCAACCCACCGATGACGAACCAGGATACCTTTCAAGGAGGTGTCGCAATGGGCTATTACAGCATGTCTCAGGGTGATTTCCCCTACTTTCTCGATCTGGCGGAGAACTACGCAATAAGCGATAACTACCATCAGCCGGTGATGGGCGGCACTGGACCCAATTCGCAATTCCTGTTCACCGGCGACGTTTATTACTTTACCGACGCGAACGGAAACCCGGCGATGCCTGCCGCAGATCTCGTCGAGGATCCTAACCCTAGAGCTGGGACTAACAATTTCTACAACAACGACCACTTTAACGTTGCGGCGGACCCGGGCAGCACAGGTGTTGCTTTCACTAACTGTTCCGATGACACGCAGCCGGGGGTTCAGCCAATCATGAGTTACCTTCAGGCCCTACCGCACCCGCCGTTCCACAACGGCAACTGCGATTCGAACCATTGGTACCAGCTTAATAACGATTATCCCAATTACACCACGATGGGCACCATAATCAGCAATCAAGATGTGAACGAATTCCCCGCGGGACCTGCGTTTTCGATTGGACCGCAGACGATCCCGACCGTAGGCGATGCTCTTTCAGCTCACAATATCTCATGGAGGTATTACGGAGGAGGTTTCAGTGTGGCGAGTCATGACCCACCATCCAACAGCCTTTACTGCGCAATTTGCAATGGATTCCAGTATGCAACGTCGATCATGACGACCTCCTTGCGTCAGAACCTGGTGGACTTGGAGCAGTTTTACTCCGATGTGGCGGCTAACCAGTTGCCCGCAGTTACGTTCCTCAAGCCCGACGTGCTGCTCGATGGTCATCCCGGCACCTCGACGCCTGCATTGTTCGAGGCATTCGTGCGCAAAATAGTAAATAGCGTAAGAGCGAACAATCAGCTGTGGAGCGACACAGCCATCCTAATCACATTTGATGAAAGCGGCGGCCTCTACGATTCGGGGTACATTCAGCCCATCGATTTCTTCGGTGATGGGCCGCGCACGGTTTTGATCGCGGTGTCGCCTTTTGCCAAGCACGGTCACGTCGATCACACTTATGCCGATCACGCATCGATTCTGAAGTTCATGGAATGGAATTGGAATTTGCCACCATTGTCCTCGCGCAGCCGTGATAATTTGCCAAACCCGGTTTCCGCGCCCAATGCTCCCTATTTTCCGCTTAACAGCCCGGCGATTGGTGATCTCCGAACGATGTTCACGTTTCCGCGCCCAACTCCGACGCCTCACCCAACTCCGACGCCTCGCCCTACTCCTACTCCCACGCCTCGTTGATCCGGAGCGAAAAAACGCTGTGCGATTGTTCGATGTCCTCTGGGGAGCGCCCAACCCGTCGTTTACAATCGCGATGCGACGGGTGTTCATTTCGCTAAACATCCAGAGACACGCGAGGAAATCGCCGCTGCACAGCAGGCCATGGAAGTTTGTCCTACGCTCGCAATTGGAAATGGCCGCTGAAATTTGCGACACGGGCGAATCACCGCTACAAGAGGTGCCATGACCGAAGCTACAGCCACTGCTACTGCTGCCGTTGCTCCTCTGCGCTACACGCGTGCAAACCCATTTCTCGCTCGTCTTGTCGTTAATCGCCGACTTAGTGGATCGGAGTCTGAGAAGGATACGCGCCATTTCGAGCTGGATTTAACCGGGTGGGGTCTGAGCTTTGAAGTGGGCGACTCATTGGCGGTTTATGCAACCAACGATCCAGAACTGGTCGATGAAATCATCCATACGCTCGGCGCGAGGGGCGATGAACAAGTCCCGCGACCGAAAGGAGAAGCAACGACATTGCGCGAAGCTTTAATGCGCGATTACAGCGTCAAGCAGCCAACGCCCAAGTTTTTAAGGGCCATTGCCCAACGCGCCAGTGCAGCGCCAACGTTGAGCTATCTTCTTGCTGCAGATCGCAAACAAGACCTCGAGACGTATCTCTGGGGCATGGAAATAGTCGATTTCCTCTCGGAACATCCTTCCGCCCGGTTCGCTCCAGAAGAGTTTGTCGGCTTGCTGACGAAATTACAGCCGCGGCTTTATTCAGTGGCCTCGAGCTTAAGGGCCTACCCCGACCAAGTGCACTTCATCGTGGACGTTGTCCGTTATGAAAGCAATGGTCGGGTCCGCAAAGGGGTTTGTTCATCCTTTCTTGCGGAACGCGCTGATGACGTGCCGGTGCCCGTTTTCCCGAGTGTCGCAAAACACTTTCATTTGCCGGAGGATCCTGAGACTCCAATCATCATGATTGGTCCCGGAACTGGAGTCGCGCCATTCCGCGCTTATTTGCAGGAGCGTAAGGCCACCGGGGCGAAGGGCAAAAACTGGCTCTTCTTCGGGTCACAGCACGAAAGCTGCGATTTTGCGTACGGAGACGAATTCACGGCGTATCTGAAGGAGGGACTACTCGCACGACTCGATTGCGCGTGGTCGCGCGATCAAGCCCAAAAAGTCTACGTGCAGCATAAGATGGCGGAGAACGCGGCCGAAATTTGGAAATGGATCCACGCCCAGGGCGCCTACTTTTTCGTGTGCGGCGACGCGCGCCGGATGGCCAAGGACGTTGATGCGGCACTGCGCAAGATCGTGCAGGAGCAGGGCGGCAAAAACGTCGAGCAAGCGAATGAATACGTTGAAAAGCTAAAGAATGAGAAGCGGTATAAGCGGGATGTGTATTAGGACGTGATTCGTTGAATCGTTACAATGTTAAAGCGGGTGCAGATTGACGGTTTAACGCTCTAACGTGGCGAAGCCATTCGTCATTCCCCTCATTTGTGGCATACTAATTAGAACCTTTTCCGGTCGACGAGAGGAGCTCGTTTGTTCCAATAAATTCAGAGATTCCTCGACTTCGCTCGGAATGACAGGAATACCAACCATGTACGAGAACACTGAATTTACCTTGAGCCGTGATTGCGAAGCGATCCAGATCCCGAGCGGACAGAAGACTACGATTCCAGCGGGAACGCAGGGTGTGATTACGCAAAGCCTCGGGGGAAGCTATACCGTGGCAACTTATCAGGGCCTGGCGCGCGTGGCCGAGAAAGACCTCGACGCCCTAGGCTTGGAAAAGCCTCAGGCGCAGCAGTCGCCAAAACCTGCAAGCACTACAAACGGTCAAGTTTCAGAAGAAGACGTGTGGAACCAGCTTCGTCAATGTTACGACCCGGAGATCCCGGTGAACATTGTCGATCTTGGCCTCGTTTACGATTGCCGGTTGATCAAAAAACCGGAAGGCGGCACCAAAGTGGAAGTGAAAATGACTTTGACGGCCCCAGGCTGCGGAATGGGACCGGCAATCGCCCACGATGCGCAGAGTAAGATTCTATCCATCGACGGTGTCGACGAAGCTGACGTCCAGCTCGTTTGGGACCCGCCTTGGAACCAGAACATGATCAGCGAAGCGGGACGAATGAAGCTCGGAATGATCTGACGCAGCGACGCCGCGAGATTTTTTCTGAAATTTTTTTATTCTCGCATTGACAACATCCGCCTGAATTTTACACTCGGCATCCCCCAATGCTTCCGGTTGAAAAATTCCCACCGCGTTTTAGAAAATCGATATGCCTTTGACTGAACTCATCTTGACTGAAAATGTCCCCGGGCTCGGTGCTGAAGCCGACGTCGTCAAAGTGCGCCGCGGTTATGCACGAAATTATCTTCTGCCGCACGGAAAGGCATACGAGGTGACGCCAGGCGCTTTGCGAAAACTCGATGCTCTGAAGCAAAAGCGCGCTGAGCGCGAGGCGCGCGAGCTAAACGAGGCAGAAGAATTGGCGCGTCGAATCGGTAAGGCGCGGTTTGTCTTCACGTTGGAGACCGGCGAAACGGGCAAAGCGTTTGGATCAGTCACGGCGCAGGACATCGTGAACCGCATCAAAAACGAACTCGGCTCGGAAATTGATCGGCACAAAATTGTTCTGGAGCGCCCGATTAAAGATACCGGTGAACACGAAGTGGCGATCAGGTTGCATCATGACGTAACCGCGCAACTTACGGTTCAGGTGAAATCCGCAGAAGAACCGAAGCCGGAGGCAGTGAGCGCCGAGGCTGAGGAGCCCAAAAAAAGACGATTTTTCCGCAGAACAAAAGAAGACAAAAAAGAAACGAAATAAATGGCGACTCAATCGTCCGCGTGGACAGGAGAGAAGCCTCGTAAAGCGGGAAATGGCGCTGGCCGAGGTTCGGCGGCGCGAAGCGGCGAAAAAGTTGTCCCCATTTCGCCCACAGGTTCTGCGCAGGATATTCACCGGACCCCGCCGCACAGCGTTGATGCGGAGCAGGGCGTCCTGGGGTCGATGCTTATTTCGCCGCGTGAAACTATTGCAGAATGCGTCGAGAAAATTAACGAAGATTACTTTTACATTCCTGCGCACCGGACGATTTATAACGTTCTCGTCGATCTTTGGAATGCCGGGCAGGCGATCGACCTGATCACGTTCACCCAAGTACTGCGTGATCGTCACCTGCTTGACAGCGTAGGGGGCGCGGCGTTCGTCACCAGTCTTTTCACCTTCGTTCCAACCGCTGCAAACGTCGGGTACTACCTCGAGATAGTTCGCGACAAATACATCCTCCGCGAAATCATTTCCGCCAGCACGGAGAGCGTGCGGCGTGCTTACGAGGAGCAGGATGAAGTCAATAATCTGCTCGACGAAGTAGAACAGAGAATCTTCGCGGTCGGTGAAGACCGTTTCAAAGGCCAGATGCTTTCCATGAAAGACCAGGTCATGGAAGCAATCGAGTCAATTGAGAAGCTTTACGAGCGCAAAGGCGGGATCACTGGAATCTCGACTGGGTTTGTCGAGTTCGATCGGATGACCAGCGGCTTGCATCCGTCGGAAATGATCGTAATCGCGGCGCGGCCGAGTATGGGAAAGACCGCGATGGCCATGAACATCGCCGAACACGTAGCGATAAATGAAAAACTTGCGCTCGGCGTGTTCAGTCTCGAAATGAGCAGCCAACAGCTTGTGCAACGCCTGCTTTGCTCGCGAGCAAGGGTGAATTTGCAAAAAGTGCGTGACGGGTTTTTGGGTGAGCGCGATTTCCCAAGCCTAACTGCAGCAGCGTCGAAACTGGCGGAAGCGAAGATTTTTATCGATGACAGCGCAAGTCTAAGCATTCTCGAATTGCGCGCGAAAGCGCGTCGGCTCAAAGCCCAGCAGGATGTGCGGCTGCTTATTGTCGATTATCTGCAACTGCTAAGATCGACATCTCGCCGCGCGCAGGACAATCGGCAGCTGGAAATATCCGAAATTTCCGCAGGGTTAAAAGGTTTGGCGAAGGAATTGAAGATTCCAATCATCGTGGTGGCGCAATTGAACCGGCAACCAGAGCAGCGCTCGGGTGGGAAACCGCGCTTGAGCGATCTGCGCGAATCGGGTTCGATTGAACAGGATGCCGATCTGGTCGCTTTGCTTGTCCGGCCAGAACTCTATGAGGAAGACGAAGAGGCCCGTATGGAAAAAGCCGGCGAGGCCGAATTGATCATCGCGAAGCAACGCAACGGACCAGTAGGCGAAATTCCACTCACGTTCCTCAAAGAATTCACTCGCTTCGAAACTCGCGCCCGCAACGTGAGCGAATCGGAAGAAGCGTTTTAGGGTAATAAAAGCAGTGATCTGTTGGGGAGCACAGGCTGCCAGCCTGTAGATCTCGGCAGCTTGCCGAGATCGGGAGATGCCGGTCGCACAAAATTGCGTGTGCAAGGATGTTGCCGGCAGGGCTGCCGGCAACTACAGGCTAGCAGCCTGTGCTCCCCAGAGTCACGCGATCACGCGTCACAGACTTTTCGCAGCCTCAATCACATGCTGCGGGTCGATGCCGCGCTCTTTCATGACCTCAGCGCCGGGCGCGCTCAGCCCGAACTGATGCAGTCCGACGACTTTTCCATCGAGTCCGACATACTCGTACCAAATCTCGGGCACGCCCGCTTCGATCGCGACCCGTTTGCGGCATTCGTTAGGCAACACGTCTTCACGGTATTCCTGCGGCTGGCGATTGAATCTTTCAAAACACGGCATGGAAACGACGCGAATGCCGTCGCCGAGCTCTTTTGCTGCGGCGAGCGCGTGCTGCATTTCGCTTCCACACGAGAGGATGATCAGATTGAGCTTGTCGGTCTCTTTTTTTGCTACGTACCCTCCGCGTAGCACTCCTTCGCGACGCAAGTTTGGATCGATCTCGTTCATGATCGGAACGGTCTGACGCGTAAGCGCGAGCAGAGTCGGGCCTTCGGTTCGCTGCATCGCCGCGACAAATGCGCCAGCAGTTTCCTCCGGATCAGCTGGCCGAATCACGTCGATGTCAGGCATCAAACGCACTGAGCTGACCGTCTCCACCGGTTGATGCGTCGGACCGTCCTCACCAACGCCGATCGAGTCGTGAGTAAAAATGTAAACATTGGGAAGCTTCGACAGGGCGCTAAGCCGGATGGCAGCACGACAATAGTCGGTAAACACCATGAAGGTCGCACCTGAGGCGCGGAACAGTCCATGATATGAGATGCCGTTGAGAATCGCGCACATCCCATGTTCGCGAATACCGAATCGGATGTTGCGCCCGCCAGGATTATTCCGCGTGAAATCGCCGCCGTCCTTGATGTAATTCATAGTCGATCCGTACAGATCGGCGCTGCCGCTGATGAGCAACGGCATCGCTTGCGCGATCGGCTGCAACACTTCCCCGCCGGCTTTGCGCGTGGCCAATTTCGCATCCTTTGGAAAGTCTGGAATCTTGGCTAGGAGATCGGCCGGAATTTTTCGCGCAAATCCGTCATCGAGCAGCTTCGCTTTGTCAGGATTCTTCTTTCGCCACGCGCTGTAAGTTTCTTCCCAGCGGTGGTACTCGGCGAGCA
>JBGPNR010000059.1:0-8908 GCA_041487635.1 Candidatus Udaeobacter sp.
CGCTTGTCTGATGTCCAGGGAGCACAGGCTGCCAGCCCGTAGCATTCAGCCGCTGCGCTGAATGCATCTGGGCAACGTAGACACGCGACACGGTGAAAGCGGTTCGCGGCAAGCTGCCGCGAACTACAGGCTGGCAGCCTGTGCTCCCCGGATACACAGCGCACGCTCGCCTCGTGTTTGATTCGTCATTCGTCATTCGTTATTCGTCATTTATCGCATGAGCATCACCTATCTCGAAGCGATCCGCGAGGCGCAGGCAAAATTGCTGCGTGATGATGAACGCGTTTTCATCTACGGGCAGGACGTCGGCGGAACGTTCGGCGGCGCATTCAAAGCGACGAAAGGTCTGGCAAAGGAATTTCCGGGACGCGTATTGAACGCGCCGATCAGCGAAGACGCGATCGTCGGCGCTGCGATTGGCGCTGCCATTCAGGGGATGCGGCCAATTGTCGAAATGCAGTTTGCTGATTTCTCAAGCATTGCGCTCAATCAAATTCTAAACAATGCCGGCACACATTACTGGCGGACCAATGTGCCCATCCCCATAACCGTGCGTCTGCCTTCCGGTGGGACAAAAGGCAGCGGGCCGTTCCACAGTCAATCGATGGAATCGATTTATGCGCATTATCCGGGACTGCTCGTGATGACGCCCGCGACGGTGGAAGACGCCTACACGATGTTGATCGAAGCCGTGGCGATCGATGATCCCGTTGTCTACTGCGAACACAAATATCTTTATTACCATCTCAAGGCCGACAAGCTGCCCGAAAAAGGATTGCCGACTGGTCGAGCGCGGATTGCGCGGGAGGGACGCGATCTCACCATCGTAAGCTACAGCGCAATGCTGCAAGAATCGCTCGCAGCAGCGGAGGAACTCGCACGTGAAGGTTTCGAAGTTGAAGTGGTCGATCTGCGCACGGTTAAACCGCTCGACACTGACACCGTGCTGGCATCCGTCGCACGCACCGGGCGTTTGCTGTGTGTTGGTGAGTCATTTCCGTGGGGCGGTGCAACCGCAGAAGTGATCGCACGTGTCACAAGCCAGGGCTTTCATCTGCTCGACGCAGCGCCGCAACGGCTCAACGCGAAGGATACTCCGATTCCGTATCATCCAAATCTTTGGAGCGCGCATCGGCCGAACGCACAAAACATCGCAACCAAAGCTCGCGCACTGCTGCGAGAATAGAATCTATGCCGCAAGTTCCAATCATCATGCCGCAGTTGGGGGAATCGATCGCTGAAGCCACGATTGTCGATATCAAGGTAAAGCCGGGCGACGAAGTAGTGGATGATCAGGAAATTCTGGACGTCGAGACAAACAAGGCGGTCATGGGTGTGACCACGCCATGCAAGGGCAAAATCGACAAGATTACCGTACAATTAAAAGAGACCTACCCAGTTGGCGCAGTGCTCGGGTACGTGGAAGCGAGCGAAGCAGACGCCTCGAGATTCGCGAAGCAAGCGCCACCCACTCTGCAGCGGGAAGTCGCCGAGGAAATTCCCACGCGGGCTGACCAGGAAGTCGCTCCTGCACGGGAGAGAAAAATCGCCGCGCGCGACGGCGAAGGCGCACGCGTTGGCGACCTGCCCGTTCCTGCGGTTACGAAGGGCGCAACTTTCATGTCGCCGCGCGTCCGCGCACGCATGGCCGAGTTGCAATTAACAACAGCCGACCTGGCGGGGATCATGGGTACTGGCGCAGGCAATCGCGTTACTATCAAAGATCTCGAAAGTTTTCTGCACAAGATCGAGAACCAAACCGCGCATGAAGCTTCTGCTATTCGCGCGGGCGTGGCCGATGCGATGCGGCGCAGTTGGACGCGCCCGCTTTCGACTATTGGCTCGTCGGCAAATCTCGATCCTGTGTTACACGATCGGCAGTCGCGAGATCCAAAGCCCGGTCCCGGCCTTTACGCGCTCCGCGCGCTCGCGCTCGCCCTTTCGAAGAATCCGATCGCAGCTGCGAAGCTGATCGGCAACCGAGTAGTGCAATCAAACTCTATTGATGTCGGTATCGCGGTCGAAGCCGAAGATGGGATTATGGTGCCGGTGATTCGCGGCGCAGACAAAACATCTCTTCTCGACCTTACGACTAAATACAAGGAACTCGTCGATCTTGCGCGACAACGACGGATTTCGCCCGACATGCAAGCCGGCGGCATTGCGACCGTTTCTAACTTCGGAACCTTCGGAATGGAATGGGGCACACCGATTCCTCTCCCCGATCAGACATTGCTACTCGGTCTCGGAGCTGGGAAAAAAGTTCCCTTCTGGGATGAAGAGAAAAAAGAATTCGTCCCGAAGACCGAAGCGCAAATTACGTTAAGCTTCGATCATCGCAGCATTGACGGCGGTGGCGCCGGCCGTTTGCTCAAACGCGTGATCGAACTCTTGGAAAATCCCAAAGAACTCTGACGCGCGTCCCCCACCATGGGAAGGCGCCGGATGCAGCGGGATGGACGTGGATCGTGCTTTATCGGACCCATTTCACACTGCGAAAAGCTGAAGCCACGTATTCCAATATGAGCAACATGGATCTGATACACCGCTGTCTCGGAATCACCCTTGAATCACTGGCGTTCAGTAGCGGCCAGCTCGATGCGGATCACAGTACCGCTCTGCCGAACGTTTCCGGTGGCAAGGAGGAGTAACTGCGCTTTTGTGTGCGCCGGTAACTCGCCGCTAGAACACTGAACATCATAATTAAACCGCACGCAGTAGCTGCACCAATTCCCCACATCAGCCAAGTCGGTCGATACGCAAGGATCAGCCGTCCATGGGCACCGGCTGGTAATTCGACGATCGGAAATAATCCGCGATATGAAGTGACAGCGAGTTTTTGATTGCCCAGGCGCGCTTTGTATCCGCGGAAATACGGCCGGGAGAAAGTCAGTAACGCGGGCTGATCGCCGTTCGGGACATCGACATCTGTTTCAACCCAATCTCGCGAGTCGGTAATCTTTGAAATCGTCGCCGAAGCAAATTGTTGGTTAGGCCGCGAATCGATTGACGTGACTGAGCGCACGCGCGCTAATGACGCGCCGCGTCGATGGAAGACACGTCCCTCATCCGTTGGAACGACAAGTTCCCATTCCGAAGCCGGCTGGGGCGTGAGGTCTAATTCGCCTGCAACGACAATTCCATCCACACCCACCAAAGCCAGTTCGCCATCCTTGCCAGCCTGTTGACTGAGTAAATAACTTCCCACATCTGGATTAATTTCACCGTGAATGCTGGCCGCGAATTCGCGCGCTACGCCGGCGGCTCGAATTGGGCTGTAGCCGTTGATGAAATGCAACGCGGCCCACATCGATGTGCTTCCCGGACGCAAGGTTTGACCGACTGCCTGAGGTTTACTTGAGGTGGCATAGGTCAGCTCCGCCCACGGATAGATGCTGAGATAAAGGCGCTGCGGATCGAGCGGCGCAGGTTCAAGCAGCTCTTGAGAAAAATTGTATCTCGGCACACCGCAGTTTGTCGGAATGCAGAGATATGTAGCAAGCAGCGCTAAAAACGTGATTACGAGAGGCACACATTTGTGAAATTCAGAATCACGCAGGAGAAGCTCTGAAAGGCACCAAGTCGCCGCGAGCCCGAAAAAAATCCAAGTCAGCGGGAAAGCGTAGGAACCAGCGGTATGCAAGATTAATATTGCAATTGCTGTCGATGCCGTGAGAACGAGAGCCGCTGTAGCCGGGATCGTTGATCCCGGCCTAATGCGCAGTATCTCCGCCGCGCAAATGGCGAGAACCAAATGAAAGAAAGGCAACCACCGAAAACTCCACCGGAAAAGCCCAGCGGTCGGAAGCATTGAGAGCCAGAGCACGATCAAAAGCAGGATCAACTCCCACTTGAGTCGCGTAACGAGGATGCGCCCGCGCCAGATGAAGCCAGCAATGAGCGCCGCCGGAGCGACAAGGCCGCAGGCCAACTCGGTTGCGGTATGCGGAACGTGTCTCGAGGAAAAGTCTGTCCAGTTCACCGTCCACGAAGGAAGAATTAATCCCGGCAACGCCGCTGGTGGAACGAGCCATTGCCAATGCGCCTTCGGCGACTGCAGTTCGCGTGCTGAACCTTGAACGAGATCAAGAATTGCAAGCCACGCCGGCGCGGACAATCCAAAGCCGAGCGCGACACCAAAGAGCATCGGCAAAATCGAGGAGATGCTTCGCGTTTGGACTAGCGACTTGATCGACAGCCAGCCAATCAAGAGCAACAACATCAAAACCGTGTATGGAAAACCACCGGTGACGAGCAGGTACGCGAATGGCGCCGGCCAGAGGAATCGCCATTTCGTTCGTCGCGGATCCAACGCGCGTTCGGCTCCCCACCACGCCCACGGCAGCCACGTAAACGCGCCGAGGGCGCCGAACCAATCGGTCGCGCCCCAGCAGATGATCCAGCCGCTTAGCGACGCAACGAGTGCAACGAAGATCGATAATGGAATCGAAAGTCGTCGGTCGCGCGCGAGCAAAAACGCGCCGACCGCCAGCATGAAAAGATGTGCGATAGAAAGCGCAGCTGCCTGCTGCGGAAACGTCAACGGAAATTTCCAGATGAAAATGACGGCCGCATTTACAAAAAGAGAAAACGTGCCGTATTGAAATTCGCCGGCAAGATTGCCGCAAACCCACGAATAAGGGCTTAGAATGGGCCAATGTCCCTCCGACCAGCTGCGTGCCACGTCGGCGAACACCGGCAGAACGGACAACTCGTAATCGTCATTCCAAAAAACGAGCGGATCGTGCCAGAGCAAAATGAGGCAGAAGAAAACAACGACTAATCCGGCGGATAGTGCGCCAAGTACTGTGGAACGCGGGCGCGGTGCATCCATCGCGCGGTTTTCTCAACGTTCAACGTTCAACGCCCAACGCTCAACATTCAAACAAAGAGTGCTTAAGCTCATTTCGCGTTCTTTTCCGCGGTGCGAACGCTGGCGGCGAAAATCTTAATGAGCTCTTCTGTTTCCTGGAGAATCAGCGTCATTTTCGCGACCGGCACCAGTTGGGAGCGTTGCAGCAATCGTAACCAGCGTCTGGTTTCTTTGAACTCCTTGAGGCAAATGCGGAGTTTATGAACGAAGTCTCTTCGCGACTCCGCTGCCTGGACCTCGCCGTGATTTCCTAACGGAGAGGTCCCACAACGAAGAAGTTGCCCAGCCAAGTGATTTGCAGCTCGCGTATTCGGCAACGCATCAACGAGTCGGATTATCCTCGAACTAAATTCGAGTAAGCGCTCTTCCAGATCGAAGCGCGTTTCGCTCTCTTGTTGGGCGTTGAACGTTGAACGTTGAGCGTTGAGCGTTTCTGGTTTACGCCCATAAGCCTCTTCGTCTTCTCTAATTCCAAGCCATTCGATGTTGAATGTTAAGGATTTGGTGTTCGGCGTTCTTTTCTTCATAAAACTACCGGCTTCCCCTCGGTCATCACCAGGATCTTCTCCGCGACGCCATGCGTGCGCGCAGCGGCGAGGAGCCGTTGCGGCGGTTCATGCAACGGCTCAAAACCGAGGCGAAAGGTTCCATAGTGCATTGGGATCAATGTCTCAGCACCTAGCTCGAGAAATGCCTTCACTGCTTCCTCGGGATTCATGTGAACTTCGCGGCCCGTAGGCGCTTCGTAAGCGCCAATTGGAAGTAGGGCGACCTCGATGTTGTAGCGCTCGCCGATTTCCTTGAAGCCGGGAAAGTAAGCGCTGTCGCCACAGTGAAAGATCGTGCGCCCATTAGATGCGATCACAAACCCGCCGAAATCGCGGTGCGAATCCGCAAGGAACCGCGCGCCCCAGTGATGGCAGGGCGTGAGCGAAATCTTCAGCGGCCCGAGCTCAACGGTCTGCCAGTAATCGAGTTCGTGCACGATGTGAAAACCGAGATCATGCACGAGGTTCCCTACCCCCATGGGAACAACAATCGGTTGATTCGCGGCAACGCGCCGCAACGTGCGCCGGTCGAGATGGTCAAAGTGCGCATGAGTGACGAGAACAAAATCAATTGCAGGTAAATGATGAATTTCGAAGCCTGGCTGTTTCAACCGCTTGATTACCTTGAGCCATTTCGACCAAATCGGATCGATCAGGATGTTCACCTCGTGAGTCTGAACGAGAAACGATGCGTGACCGATCCACGTGATGCATATCTCGCCTTCACGGACTTTGGGAAATTGTGGAGCCGCCGGACGATCGGCGCGCTTCACAAAGAGCGAGGGAATCAGGACGCTGGTCAGAAAGTTGCGCTTGTGCCAGTCAGCGCGTGGACGCAGCCGAACGCGCGTCGATCGTTTGGCAACGGCACCATCATTCGACGATTGGCGAACAACATTCCGCCGGCTCCTCTTGGGAAAACGAATTGGCACAGCGTCAACACGATATGAGTCCGAGTACAACGAAGCAAAACCTTTTGCGCGACAGGCAAGCGGTAAGCCTGTCCGACAGGAAAGTTGATTGCAGCCGAATTCCGCGTTGAGTTGTGCGCGTATGCGAAGTTGGAAACCCTTGCTTACGCTGCTCTTGATCTGTTCAGCCACACTGGCATCCGAATCGCGGTTGCCATTCACCACGATTTTTAAGGGACAGGACCAGTTCAACCGGCTCGTTGCAAAAGCCAAAGCAGGAAATTGGAAGGCTTTGCCGATTGGTGAACGTACTGCGGCAGTCGGACAAGCATTGGTGGGAACACGCTATAAGCATTTTACTCTTGAAATCGACAATCGGATCGAGTCGCCCTCGGTGAATTTTCAGGGCGTGGATTGTTGGACATTTTTCGAGATCGCGCTCGGTTTCGCGCGGACGCTGAATGGGCCCGAATCGAATTGGACGCCGGAACGCTTGCTCTATTACGTCGAGATGGATCGATATCGCGGCGGTCAATGCACCGGCGAGTATCTTTCGCGCCTGCATTACCTGGAGGACTGGCTTTACGACAATGATCGCCGCGGTCTGGTAGAAGATATGACCCGTCAGCTCGGCGGGCAGAGCGTCCCCCATTCCGCGCGAGAGATGAGCGCCGGCTGGCGGCATTACCGTTACCTTGCCGCGAACCGCTCGTTGCTTGGACCACTCGCGCGCATGGAAGCGAACGTCTCATCGCGGCCGCTCTATGAAATTCCGAAAAGCAAAGTCGCAGGAATTGAACCGAAACTGCGCAGTGGCGACATTATCGGAATTATTTCGCGTGACAGAAGTGGGGTTTATTCCACCGCGCATGTCGGCCTCGCCTTGCGGAAAAGTGATGGCGTGTTGCATTTCATGCACGCTTCCTCTCCCAGCAATTACGGCCGCGTCATCGTGGACGACGAGCTTTCGAAATATCTGTATCGCTACCGCTCGGACAGCGGGATCCTCGTCGCCCGACCGCTGCGATAAATCAATTGTGCTTGTTTCGGCGATTGATTTTGCGCCGAGCCATCGACAAGATCGACAATCACGCAATGACAATCTCCAAACTGTTACTATCGATCTCGCTCTGGTTTGCAGCAGCGGCTTTCTCTTTTGGCGAAACCAAGATTCGCGTTGGCCATTTTCCGAACATCACGCACGCGCAGGGCGTGGTTGCGCACGCGCTCTCCCGCCAGGGCAAAAGTTGGTTCGAACAACGGCTTGGACCGGGAACAAAAATCGAATGGTTCGTTTACAACGCCGGGCCGAGCGCGATGGAGGCAATTTTCGCGAATTCGATTGATCTGACCTATGTCGGTCCCGGGCCGGCCCTCAATGCTTATACCAAATCCAATGGGCAAGAGATTCGTTTGATCGCTGGCGCGGCCAATGGCGGCGCGGGTTTGGTTGTTCAGCCGGATCAAAACTTGAAAGCAGCCGCCGATTTTCGAGGCAAAAAAATCGCCACGCCGCAATTAGGAAATACGCAGGACATTTCCTGCCGGGCATGGTTGACAGACGGTGGACTGAAGATCACCCAGCTCGGCGGGGACGCGCAGGTGATTCCAACACAAAATCCGGACCAGTTAGGGCTTTTTAAGGCGAAGAGAGTAGACGGAGTTTGGACTGTCGAGCCTTGGTTAACTCGCCTCGAGCAGGAAGCATCCGGTAAAGTCCTCGTTGAAGAAAAGGATGCCGCTACAACGGTGTTGGTCTCGAGCGTTAAGTTCCTGAATGAGAAACGCGATGTGGCGAAAAAGTTTGCCCAAGCGCATGCCAAGCTGACTGACTGGATCATCAAAAATCCGGAGGAAGCCCAGCGGTTAATCAAAGCCGAGTTGCTTGCAGAAACGAAGAGCGATATGAGCTCACAACTGATCGATGCGGCATGGAAGCGCATCGTGTTCACGGCGGAAACGCCGCGCGCTGCGGTGGAAAAATTCATGCAGAACTCGGTTAAGGCCGGTTTCATCAAGACAGCGCCTGATCTTTCCAAGCTCTTTGAAACTCCCTAATGTCACTACAAGAAGAGCTCCAGGGTCCGCCGCCGGCCAAGCTCGTCGTGGATCATGTCTCCAAATCTTTTCGTCAAAAGCGGCAGACTGTGCACGCACTGGATGATGTCTCACTCGAAGTTGCGGAAGGCGAATTTATCGTAATCGTCGGGCCGAGCGGGTGCGGGAAGTCAACCTTGCTCGATATCATCGCCGGTTTGGAAAAACCGGACAAAGGCCGAGTACTGGCAGACAATCAACCTGTGCTAGCGCCGGGGCGGCATCGGCTGGTCATGTTTCAGGAATCAGCGTTGTTTCCGTGGCTCAATGCGTTCGGTAACGTAATGTTCGGGTTGAAATTGAAACCGGGTTTGCGCAATCGCGAGCGGCGGGAGGTCGCAAAATTCTTTCTTCATCTGGTCGGCCTCGAAAAATTCATGGAAGCCAACGTGCATGAGCTCTCTGGCGGCATGAAACAGCGCGTGGCGCTCGCTCGAGCTTTGGCGCCGAACCCGCGGGTGCTGTTGATGGACGAACCG
>JBGPNR010000060.1:0-8795 GCA_041487635.1 Candidatus Udaeobacter sp.
ACGCGGACGACCTGGCGGCGTTGACCGCACATCTCGACCTCAAGGAGGCGGTACATGTCGGCCACTCGACCGGCGGCGGCGAAGTGGCGCATTATCTCGCCCGTCATGGCGATAAGAAGGTGGCCAAGGCGGCGATCATCAGCGCCGTTCCGCCGCTGATGGTGAAGACCTCGGCCAATCCGCTAGGCCTGCCCAAATCGGTGTTCGACGATCTCCAGGCCCAACTCTTCGACGACCGGGCCAAGTTCTATTACGACCTGCCGGCTGGCCCGTTCTACGGCTTCAACCGTCCCGGCGTGAAAACGATCGAGCCTAACGTTTGGAACTGGTGGCGCCAAGGCATGATGGGCGGTGCGAAGGCGCATTATGATGGCATCGTCGCGTTCTCGCAGACCGACTTCACCGAGGATCTGAAGAAGATCTCGATGCCGGTTCTAGTCATGCATAGCGAGGACGACCAGATCGTGCCCTATCAGGCCGCCGGCCCACTCTCGGCCGAGCTCCTCAAGAACGGCACGCTGAAGACGTACAAGGACTACCCGCACGGCATGATCACGACGCAAGCCGACATCATCAACGCCGACTTGCTCGCGTTCATTAAGAGCTGACCGAAGGAAAGATGACGTCGTGAAAACGAACCGGTTCGTTTATACCGACGCCTGACTCGTTAGGCGCCATGGAAGGGTTAACGACGATCCCGAGCAGCTTAGGTCCAAAGGAGACGATGGATCGTTTGGTAGCTGAGATTAGGGCGAAAGGAATGAACGTATTCGCGCGAATCGATCACGCTGCTGGCGCGGCGGAAGTCGGGCTAAAATTGCGGCCAACGGAACTGATCCTCTTCGGTAATGCGCGTGGCGGCACTCCACTTATGCAGTCAGTCCAAACGGTTGGAATCGATCTGCCATTAAAAGTGCTCGTTTGGCAAGATGAAGAAGGTAAGACTTGGGTTTCGTATAACGAACCTCGCTGGATTGCACAGCGACATGGCGTGACAAGCACAGAGCAAGTTGTGAGTAAAATGACTGACATGCTGAGCGCAATGTTAAGAAAAGCAGCAAACCCTCACTGACAACGGAGCCACGTATGAGTACCAAAAGAGGAGCGATGAACCAACTTACTGTTCTGTGGGCGCTGCTGATCTATCTGTCGTTCGCCACAGGTTGTTCGCGCAAACCAGCTCAAGCGCCTGTCAACGCGCCGGAAGTCCTCGTCACAACCGTCACGCCGCAGGATGTGCCGCGTGTACTGGAACGCGTCGCCACGCTGGATGGCTTCATCAACGCCAACATCAACGCGCAGGTACAAGGCTACATCGTTTCGCGCGATTATCAGGAGGGCGGCGTGGTAAAGAAGGGCGATCTCCTTTTTCAGATCGATTCCCGGCCGTTCGAAGCCGCATTGGCGCAGGCCAAGGGAACTCTGGCAAAAGACAAAGCTAACCAGGTGAAAGCAGATGCGGACGAAAAACGCGCGCTCGATTTGTTTAAAAAGAAAGTGATCAGCGACCAGGAACGCGACACTGCCATTGCGGCCGCGCAGGCGGGCAGAGCAAACGTTGAAGCCGACGAAGCGGCCGTGAAGCAAGCCGAGCTAAATCTAGGCTACACACGGGTTATTTCGCCAATCGATGGCGTCGCTGCGATCGCTACCGCGCAGGTAGGCGATCTTGTCGGACCCAGCACCGGAACGTTAACGACGGTTTCTCAAATTGACCCGATCAAGGCTATTGTCACCGCGGGTGAAGCACCTTTCACGGATTTCGTTACTCGCCACCCCGATCCCGCTGAGCGTGCTGAATATGTGAAGACCCTCCAGTTCGAATTGATCCTCGGCAACGGGAGCGTGTACTCGCAAAAAGGAAAATTCTATGCACTTGATCGCAGTCTCGATCCAAAGACTGGCTCGATCCGCTACGAAGTGACGTTTCCAAATCCTGGAAACATTTTGCGGCCCGGACAGTTCGGGAAAGTCCGTTTCGTAGCCGACATGAAAAAGGGTGCAATGGTGATTCCGCAGGAAGCGGTAAACGAGTTGCAGGGCAGTTATCAGGTCGCCGTTGTCGATCAGAACAACAACGTCAGTATTCGTCCGGTAAAAATGGGCGAACGCATCGGTGCGATGTGGGAAGTAACTGAAGGCCTGAAGCCCGGCGATCGAGTGGTTGTGCAAGGACTCCAAAAAGCGCGCGAAGGATCGACAGTCACCGCAAAAGACTGGACCCCTCCCGCCGACGCGTTGGTTTCAAAAGCGGACCAGCAAAACAAGCCCTAACAAATGTCAGAGTTCTTTGTCAGGCGTCCGATCGTCGCAATTGTAATCGCGATCCTGATGACACTGATTGGCGGCGTGTGCATTCTGGCGTTGCCGATCGCGCAATATCCGAAAATCGCGCCGCCGGAGATTCAGGTGCAAACGCACTACACCGGCGCGGACGCGCTAACGATCGAGCAAGCGGTCGCGGCGCCGATCGAGCAGCAGATGAGCGGCGTCGACAACATGAACTACATGTACTCGATCAACTCGAACAGTGGCGACATTCGATTGATCGTGAATTTCGACGTCGCAACCGACCCGAACATCGATCAAGTCCTGACACAGCTTCGGGTGGCGCAAGCGCAATCGCAATTACCCGCGGACGTTAATAACTACGGCATCACCGTTAAAAAATCGACAACAGCACCACTGATGCTGATCGCGCTATATTCGCCCAAAGGCAGCTACGACGGAACCTTTCTCGCCAATTACGGCTACATTAATCTCTTTGATCCACTGACACGCGTGCCGGGAATTGGGAATGTGCAGATTTTCGGCGCTGGCCAATACGCTATGCGCCTGTGGGTCAAGCCGGACCAGCTCGCGAAGCTTGGCATCACCGTGCCGGACATCATCACCGCAGTGCAAAAGCAGAACACGGTGAATCCCGCCGGCCAGATCGGCGGCGAACCAATTCCAAGCGGACAGAAATTCACTTATGCCGTGCGCGCCCAGGGACGATTGCAAACACCGGAGGAATTTGGGGAGATTGTAGTTAGGGCGAACGCGGACGGTTCATTTGTGCGGGTCAAAGACATCGCGCGCATTGATCTCGGCGCGCAAACTTACAACTTGAGAGGCAGGCTCAACGGACAACCCTCGGCGATTCTCGCTGTGTATCAGTTGCCCGGAACCAATGCCATTAAAGCCGCGGAAGGCGTGCGCAAGCTAATGGCGGAAGCAAAGCAACGTTTTCCGGCGGACATGGATTTCGTCGTCTCGCTGGATCAAACTCTCTCGGTTACTGAAGGATTGAATGACATCGTTAAAACGCTGTTCGAGGCGCTCGTGTTGGTCGTCATCGTCGTATTCGTTTTTTTGCAAGGCTGGCGCGCCACGCTTATTCCATTGTGCGCGGTGCCGGTGTCGTTGATCGGCACGTTTGTAGTGTTCCCGTTGTTCGGATTCTCGATCAACACCCTTTCGCTTTTCGGACTTGTGCTCGCCATCGGGCTTGTGGTGGACGACGCGATTGTTGTTGTCGAAGCAGTTGAGCGTCACATTGAAGAAGGAATGTCGCCGCGTGAGGCGACACTTCAGGCGATGCGCGAAGTCTCAGGAGTGGTAATCGGCGTTGCACTCGTACTTTCGGCCGTGTTTATTCCTACCGCATTTCTTCCTGGTATCACCGGCAGGTTGTATCAACAGTTCGCGCTCACGATTGCTATCTCCGTCATTTTCTCCGCGTTCAACGCGCTCTCGCTGAGCCCGGCGCTTTCAGCCATGCTGCTCCGCCCGCGAAAGAAAACGCGTGGTCCGGTTGGCTGGTTTTTCGATCGATTCAATCGTGTCTTCGGCATCGCAACACACGGTTACGTGAACTGGTCACGCCTCGCCATTCGAAAAGCGGTGCTCAGCTTCGCGCTGCTCGCGGTGCTCGCCGTCGGCGCGGGATTGTTTGGATCGCGATTGCCGAGCGGCTTTCTGCCGGAAGAAGACCAGGGCTACGTATTTCTGGCGTTGCAATTACCGGACGCCGCATCGCTTGAGCGAACCGATGCCGCGTCTCGCAAAATCGAAGAGATTCTCAGCAAAACTCCGGGCGTCCAGTACACGACCAGCGTGATCGGATTCAGTTTGCTCAGTCTCGTTCAAAATACTTATAGCGCCTTCTTCTTCGTCACGTTCAAGCCATGGAGCGAACGGACCAAGCCGGAAGAACAATACGCCGCCATCAAGGCGAACATTAACAAACAGCTCGCCGGGCTTACCGAAGGTATCGCCTTCGCGTTTCCGCCACCGGCAATTCCGGGCGTCGGCACTTCCGGCGGATTCCAATTCATTTTGGAAGATCGCGCCGGCAAAGATGTCGCCTTTCTCGCCCAAAATCTGAAGACGTTTCTGGACGCGGCGCGTAAACGGCCGGAGCTAGGCACCCTTATTCCGACGTTTCTGCCGAACGTTCCGCAGGTTTTCGTTAACGTCGATCGCGACAAAGTCATCAAGCAGGGGATCGATCTCGGCCAGGTCTATCAGACCCTCCAGACATTCATGGGCGGTTTTTTTGTGAACTACTTCAATCGGTTCGGACGAACATGGCAGGTGTATATAGAGGCCGAAGGCGATTATCGCACCGACGCGAAAAACGTTGGCCAATTCTTCGTGCGCAACGCCAACGGCGACCCAGTCCCGCTCGATGCCATTTCAACTATCCAGAACATCGCCGGTCCAGAATTCACGTTGCGTTACAACGAATACCGCGCGGCCCAAATCAACGGCTCTGCTGCGCCTGGTTATAGCTCGTACCAGGCGATGAACGCACTCGAAGAAACTTTTCGCCAAACAATGCCTAACGAGATGGGCTACGACTATCTTGGCCTCTCATTTCAGGAAAAGAAAGCGCAGCAGGGCGTATCCCCGACTGTCGTGTTCGGAATGTCGCTCATTTTCGTGTTCCTGATCCTCGCTGCACTTTATGAGAGCTGGTCGTTGCCATTCAGTGTGCTGCTCGGAACACCGGTCGCAGTGTTCGGCGCGTTTGCAACGCTGTGGCTGCGCGGGCTGCAAAACAATATTTACGCGCAAATCGGTCTGATCATGCTAATCGGACTGGCAGCGAAGAACGCGATCCTTATCGTCGAATTTGCCAAGGACGAATACGAGAAAGGCAAACCGCTCCTCGACGCTGCCCTCGAAGGCGCGCGCCTCCGTCTTCGCCCGATCCTGATGACTTCCTTTGCTTTCATCTTCGGCCTTCTGCCGCTTTGGTTTGCCAGCGGTTCAGGCGCCGTCGCCCGCCGTGTCCTCGGCTCAACCGTCTTCGGCGGAATGATCGCGGCCTCAGCAATCGCGATCTTTCTCATCCCGGTCACATTCTATGTTATCGAGCGACTCTTCGCTGGCCGAAAAGAAAAAACGCCGGCGCCGCAAGTTGGCGCGGCGCAGCCAAGGTCTGAACCAGCGCTTCATTAACGGCCGCGGAGGCGGATCTCATCACTCTACTAAACGGGCAATCGGTGGATCCACAGGCGATGAGTAGAAAAACTCAGTTGATTCTCAACGGCAAAGCGGCCGGCAACGACGCGCTTCAGACAGCGGTCGCTAAGCAACGCGCGATCGGGCATCCCATCGAAGTAAGAGTGACTTCGGAAAAGGGAGACGCGCGACGATTAGTGGCGGAAACGGGCGAAGTGGATTTGCTGATTGCGGCCGGTGGGGACGGTACACTGAACGAGGTGATTCACGCTTTCATGGATCTTTCCGAAGCCGCACGGCCCGTTTTGGGAGTCGTGCCGCTGGGGACCGCAAACGACTTTGCTACCGGATGTGGCATTCCGCGTGATCCCGAGCAGGCGCTGGCGCTCTGCTTGGAAGGGAAAGAGGTAGCAGTCGACGTCGGCAAAGCTAATGAACACTGGTTCCTGAACGCAGCTAGCATTGGCTTCGGCGCCGAGATCACAGCGACCACGCCGCCGGAGCTCAAACACCTGCTTGGCCCTGCCGCGTACGCTGTGATGGGTGCGATTCTGGCAATGAAGGTTCATCATTATCGAGGGAGGCTCACTTTGCCAGATCGCGAAATCACTGGCAGCGGCCCGATGGCGATTGTCGGCAATGGGCGTCAGGCAGGCGGCGGTCTCCAAGTTACTCCTCGTGCATGCGTCGACGACGGTTTGCTCGACGTCCTCGCCGTTCGTGATATCCCGGCGCGGGCGTTGCTGACAGCTGCCCGCGAGTTACAAGAGCTTTCACCGGATGGCGAGTATATCAACTATTGGCAAACCCCTTGGGCCGAGGTCCACACCGAGGAAGCGATTCCGGTCAACCTGGATGGCGAGCCGATGCAGTTTTCGAGCGTCCGATATGAAGCCGTACCAAGAGCGATTCGCCTTATTGTTCCGCCAAATTGTCCATTATTATCGGCGCAACCGTAAAGGGTTCGACGATGAAGACAATCCCTAACAAAGGAAGCGGTTATAGGACAGTTTGCCTTGCCTGATGCGAATTCCATGCAGGGATCCCAATCGCGCGAGAAGCAAAATGCCGCCACTCGTTGGATAGCTAACGCGACTATCGCATTGCTGCCCGTACTCGCGTGTTTCCTGGGGGGCACCACTCAAAAGTGGGAAGAGGGACTTATCATCACGCTTCTCGCGCTCTACCTGTTGGTGCGACCGCCTCGATTTTCGCTCGGCGCGTTCACGAACGTCGTTCTTCTTATCCTCTTTATCTTGGCGGCAGTCGCCCTTTTCCCGGCCCGCTGGTTTTTCCAACCCCAGTGGCGTGCAGCGCTTGTAAATGACTTCGGAATTCAGCTTCCATCGACGCTCACTCCGCAGCCGTGGATCACGCTGGGCTGTCTGGTTAGCTTCGCTGCTGGGCTGAGTTGGCTCTATATCGTCTCCACGCAAGATCTGGAGCTTCGCGAGGTGCGCTTTCAGCTGCGCTTGTTTACCAGTGGAATTGCTCTGCTAGCCGCAATATGCATCGCGCTTTACCTCGCACGCACCACCCTCCCATTCTGGCACAACGACCAAAATTTCGGTCCATTTCCAAATCGGAATCAAACCGGGGCTCTTTTCGGGCTCGCCGCGATCGTGATTCTTGCCTGCGCTCAGGACGATCTTCGCAAGCGAAGAAAACGGTGGATCGTCTGGATCCTCGCGCTGGTCCTGATCGTGGCAGCGATCATTTTGAATTTTTCGCGCTCTGGAATCGCGATCCTCATGGCGGGCAGCGCATTTTGGCTTGGCGCGTTGGCGTTCCGACAACGCTCTCCCTGGCGACTCGCGCTTGGAATCTCTCTTTTTCTTCTTCTTTTGCTACTCACGGCGCTGCTGCTTTTCGGAGGACAAACACTCGAAAGATTTCACCTTCACGATTTCGGCAGCACCGGCATCTCATCGAATCTCCGGTGGCAAATTTTTCATGACACGTTTCGACTCATTCGCAATTCGTCCTGGTGCGGAATCGGTTTTGGAAATTTCGAACCGATCTTTGCAATTTTTCGTGACGCTTCCCTCGGCGCCGCGCGAGCGTTGCATCCGGAAAGCGATTGGCTTTGGCTTTGGACTGAACTCGGGTGGCCAGCCGTGGTGCTTATCATCGTCGGTATCACGCTGCTTGCCAGTCAAGTTTTCCCGCTGCGAGCGGGAACCAACCAACGTTATCGTCTCGCCGCGCTTATCGCTGCGCTCCTGTTTGCGATCGATGGAATTGTCGATGTTTCCGGGCACGAGATGGGTACGGCGTTTGCGGCAGTATTTTTGCTTGGGCTCTCAGCGCATCGGCCGCTCTCTCTAAAAAAGAGCCGCTGGACATCAATCTTATTTCGTTTTGTCGGATTGGTATTACTTGCCGCGGGCCTGTCATTGGTTATCGCTGACCGCGGTGAAAGACTTCTTCCCGGCTCAGTCGGCGTTTCCAGCGCGAAGCAATTGTCGGCGGTAGCCGATACCGAACTCAACTTTAGTGAAACAGTTGCACTGACGACCAGCGCGCTTCGATGGGCGCCGCTCGATTGGGAACTTTACTTAGAGCGCGCGATCGCGGAGGTCGAACTCAAACAGACGACAGACGCAGTTGATGATTTCCGCCGGGCGCGCTTCCTGGAGCCGATCGCTTATGAAGTTCCGCTGGACGAAGGAAACGCGTGGCTGCCGTACCGTCCGATGTTAGCCGTGACAGCGTGGCGTGAGGCTCTACGCAGAGCCGGACCTCTGCGACCGGAAGTCTACACAAGCATGCTGAGCGACGCTTCGCTCAGGAGTCCAGAAGTAAGCCCGTTTCTGGAGGCGATTGGACTTAGCGAACACGATTTGGCGCTGCCCTATCTCAGCCGCATTTCCGGTGCTCGTTTCAATCGCGCTCTTGCGCAACTGTTTCGAAATGATCCGAACTTACGATCGTTCGGTGAAACAGAAAAACTCGCGCTCTTCGCGTTTTGGTCCGAACGCGGCGACCCCGAGGAGATTTCCCGAGCCGTTGAACAGCATCCCGACTGGCTTCGTTATGCCTGGCTTGGCATGGCGAAACACAATGCCAGCAAGAATGATTTTCGCGCCGCCTACGAGTTGACCCAACGATACGGTGAACCGGTGGCGCTCCCGCGAGTCGCCACTAATTTCTCTCTTCAAGATCTGGAAAACCGCTTCGCCGCCGCGCCCAATAACTACGGCATTGGTTACGAACTTTATCGCGCGCAGATGCAGAGTGGTCGCATTGATGATGCGCTCCTTACCGCCCGTCATTTTAGCGAACGGCGGAACTCCCCGGCCTATTTTCATTTCTTGGAAGCGCAATGTTGGGCCGAGAAACAA
>JBGPNR010000061.1:0-8643 GCA_041487635.1 Candidatus Udaeobacter sp.
CCGCACTAGAGTTTAGATACCTGGGCACTGCGACTTGGCAGTGATGTTCAGCTTCGCAATTAACGCTTTCCATCCATGCATCGTAAGCCGCTTATGACGCATGACTGAGCACGCTGTAGCGGCGGGCATGTCGCCTGCGCATCCTGAATGGAGTTGACGGGATCAGCGACATAGAACACGTCGCGATCGGGAATCGCGCGGGTAGACGGCAACGCAGCTAGGGTAGCTGGCGCGAGCACGGGCAGTGCGAGTGATCAACGTAAAGAAGCGAGTGAGCGTGGGTAGCAAACGAGTTTCAACCCACGGCTCTATGAACGCTGACAGCATTCGCAGTTTTTCCGAGGCACAACGCTAATCACAACGTGCGTGGTGACGCCACTCTGCTACCCTGCATCAATATGCGACCACTGGTTTTTGCCTTGGTTCTTGGGTTGGCGTGCTCTTCTTTTGGGCAAACGGTAGCGGACCGGGTAGCAAAGCAGAACGCGCTTTTTGAGGAATATTATCAAGCCGGGCTTAAGAATTTTCCGGAACGGGCAACATCGTACGGCGATTATCGTTACAACTCACAGCTTGGACAGGTTTCGCTCGCGGAAATCGCCCGGCAACATGGGGAAGCCGATGACTTTCTCGCTCGATTGAGGGCGATCCCGACCGATGGCATGAGCGACAACGACCTGTTAAGTCATCGCATCCTCGAAAAGCAGCTGGAGCGCGAGGACGTGAACTACGCGCTGAAGAATTACGAGATGCCGGTGAACCAGCAGAACGGCGTGCACACCCGGCTCGCCGATTTGCCGAACGCGGTGCCGGTTGATTCCGTCCCGCATTACCAGGATTACATCTCCCGATTACACCAGATCCCGCGGGTGCTGGAACAGACGACAGAGGTGATGCGGCAGGGCGAAAAGGATCACCTGATGCCGCCCAAGCTCGTTCTCGAAAAGTTGCCCGGCCAATGCGACGGCATCATCGCCGCGAACCCGTTCCTCGAACCAACCAAAAAATTTCCGGCGGAATTTTCCGAGCAAGACAAGAAACGCCTGACCGACGAGATCACCAAGGCCGTTAACGACGATGTGTTTCCCGCTTATCGAAAGTTCGCCGAGTTCCTGCGCACCGAGTATGATCCGAAAGGACGAACCGAGCTTACGATCGAAAGCCTCGCTGACGGGAAACGGCGTTACGCCGAAGCCGTGAAAACGATGACCACCGTCAGCGTCCCGCCCGCCGACATCCATGACATCGGGCTCAAGGAAGTAGCGCGTATCACGGCCGAGATGACCAAGCTGGCGCAGGGTCAGGGATACAAAGACCTGGCCAGCTTCCGGGAGGCAGTCAACAACGATCCCAGGTGGAAGCCGACCAGCGAGCAACAGATTTTGGATGACTACAAAAAATACATCCATCAGATGGAGCCGAAGCTGCCGGAACTATTTGGATTGCTGCCGAAGTCGCCAGTCACGGTGGAACCGATCCCTGACTTCGCCAAAGCCGCCGCGACCCATTACGTCCCAGGAACGCCCGATGGGAAACGTCCGGGCCGCGTCGTTGTTGCCGTTTCTAACCCCACCAAGCGTACCCTGGTCGACGACGAAGCCGTTGCCTATCACGAGGGCGTTCCCGGTCATCACCTGCAAATCAGTATCGCCCAGACGCTGGAAGGCTTGCCGAAGTTTCGGCTGCACGGTTTTCTTAGCGCGTATGCCGAAGGTTGGGCGCTTTACTCCGAGGTGTTAGGCAAAGAGATCGGTTTTTACCAGGACCCTGTGTCTGACTACGGCCGGTTGAATTCAGAAATGCTTCGCGCCGTCAGGCTGGTGGTCGATACCGGGATTCACGACAAAAACTGGAGCCGCCAGCAGGTGATCGATTACATGCACGCCAACGACATCAACGACGCGCTGGCGCAGACTGAAGCGGACCGGTACATCGCCTGGCCCGGGCAAGCGCTGGCTTACAAGATGGGTCAGTTAACCATTCTCAAGCTGCGCGATGAAGCGAAGACACAACTCGGACAAAAATTCGATCTCAAAGCATTCCACGACGAAATATTGAACGGTGGCGCTATGCCGTTAGACCTGCTCCAAGAGCGCGTACAAGCGTGGATCAAAGAGCAAGCATCAAAGAGCGCGAGTTCCAGCCGATGACCACGTAGCAAGTCGGAGTCATGCCGCTCTGCGGCATCTAGGTTCAGGGACACTTTAGATGTGCCAGCGATAGCGTAACATGTGAAGCGTGGATCAGGTTTTCCGGAATACGCCGTGCTTAGAGTGATGCGTGCAACTTCGCCGGATTAGTCTCTTAGTTTTTTTTGACTGCTCCCGCACGGATTGGCGAGAGGCCGGTTCAATTCATCGATGGTGCGATTCAGCTCTCAACTCCGTAAAGGGGCGTGGCTCCGACGGAGCTTTACGCTCTTAAGAATCAACGATCAACCATGCTATCGTAAGCGCTTACGATGCATGACTGAGCGATTCGCTCTAGAGGCAGGCGTGCCTGCCATGCCGAAGCTTTAGCGAAGGCAGGTCGCCTGCGTTCTCGCTGTAGTGGCGACTGTGTCAGCCGTGAAGATGTAGTTCGCGGCTTGGTAACAGGTTTGTTACCATACTGGTGTTTGGAAAGCGTAACGAGCATTGAGCAGTTAGTTTAAGAAAAGTGTCTAACGGGCGTAAGCGTAAGCATCAACAGAGGAGGCGAACATGATAAAGAAGATTATTGTTATTCTCGCCTGCGGCGCACTCATTGCGCCGGTGGCGTTTGCCCAGACGCGTTCGACGCATGAAAGACAAGCAACAACTACGACGGAAGCGATCACGGTAACGGGAACGGTCATCAAAATGACGACTGAGGAGGGGTCGGCCGCCAAATATCAGCCGGTCAAAACTCTCGTTGTTCTCCAGGACCGCTCCAATACTCCGGGCAGTTATGTTCTCAACGGGCCTGGTCACGTTGTAAACAAGAACGGCGAAGTGATCCGAACCGCGATCAAACCTGGCAGCCGTGTGCGTGTTTACTACGCAAACATGGGCGATCTGCGTATGGTTGACCGCGTCGTTGTCGATTGATTCCGCGCGCGAACGGATATCACCAATAAAAAGCCGCACGATTCCCTGAATCCTGCGGCTTTTTTGGTCGAGAGATCACCGCTACGTCAACTCTCTGATCACGTCGGTCTGCTTGCTGTAATGGCGGTCGGCGCGGCGACCGCGAGGCTTCCATGAGCTATGAGACGATATTGTGCGTACGAATTCTCGATGCCACGCAAATCCGTCGCCTGAGCGCGTTTTCTTTCGCCGCCGATGTAACGATTCAACACTTCAACGAATCACGACAGCGAAGCGAAATGTTCTCCTAACCACTCGCCATGATGAATAGCGGCTGCATTTCGAAATCGGTGTAGAGTGGACGCAGGCGCTCCTTGTTATAGTATTTGTCCACGTTGACCGTTTTCTTGCTGCTGGTCACCGCTTCAATCGGCATGTTGTCATAGCGCCCATTTTTCAGGACGACGAGGCGGCCGTGGCGGCCATGCAAGATGAGATCGAGGGCAAGATTGCCGTAGGCCATGGGCACGATCGAATCAATCGCGTCGGGATCGCCGCCGCGCACCATGTAGCCGAGACGCTGGTTGATCGTCTGGATCGGCTTGCCCTTGTTGTATTTGGCGGAACGGTCCTTGAGCTCGGCCGAGACCAGGTCGCCGATTCCGCCGAGTTTCAGATGACCAAACGCGTCGGTGGTCCTGTCGGAGAACACCATTTCGCCGCCTTCGAACATTGCTCCTTCCGAAACGATAACCACTGAATATTTGCTCGGATGGTGCGCGCGGTCATAGCACAACAACTCCGTCAGATGCTCCATGTCGAATTTGTATTCCGGGATAACGCACCGATTGGCCGCGCCGGCCATCGTTGGCAACATCGCAGTAAACCCCGCATAGCGTCCGAACACTTCCATAACGAGAAATCGCTCGTGAGATCCGGCCGAGGTGCGGAGACGATTCGACAATTCAATCGTCCGGCTGACGCATGTGCTAAAGCCGATGCAATAATCGGTGCCCGGCACGTCATTGTCCATCGTCTTGGGTATCGCCACAACCTTGACGCCTTCCTTGGACAAACGGGTGGCAAAAGAAAGTGTGTCGTCGCCGCCGATCGGAATCAGATAGTCAATTCCCAGCCAATCCAGGTTCTTGATGACTTCAGAAGTGAGATCGTTCTTGTCTTGATTGAACGTTGCGCGCAGTGCTTCAGGTACCTCTTCTTTTTTCACTGCTGACGGGTTCGTCCGCGAGGTATGCAGAAACGTGCCGCCCGTGCGTGCTGCACGATTGACGATCTCTTCCGTCAAGATTTGAAAGTGCTCGCTATTGTCGGCGTGTTCATCACGCAGGATGCTGATCGCGCCCAGCCAGCCATGGCGGATACCAACGACCTGATAGCCTTCGCGTAGGGCGCGAATGGTGACCGCGCGGATCGCGGGATTGAGCCCCGGCACATCCCCGCCGCCGGTGAGAATACCGATCACGCCTTTCCTGGTGCTCATGCGACCGCTTTGTTGTTTTCTTCGAGCATGCAAAAGGAAAATCGACGGAACCGATTGGATGTGCAAGAGGCATCGCTCAGAGCAAGCGAGGAGCACGTGAGTCAACAATCTTCGGAATTCGAAGTTAAGCGTTTGCTTCTGATCTGGCGGCTGATCTTTGGCCTTTGACCTCCGCCTCGGCGTATTCGACTCTGACCTCTCTGCAACGCAAGCGCTATCTCTTTGTCTGCATCAATCGTCGGGCCGAGGAGAATCCGAAGGGATGCTGCGCGGCCAAGGACTCGGAAGAAGTGTATAGAGCGTTGAAAGAGGAGGTTGCCGCGCGCGGACTCGCAAAGCTCGAGGCGCGCGTCTGCACATCGAGCTGTCTCGATCAATGCGCGACCGGCGTGACGGTTTTAGTCGAACCCGATCACTTTTTTTACGGGCGCGTCACAGTCGCGGACGTCCCCGAGATTGTCGACGGACTCATCAAGGGTCAAACTGTTAAACGTCTCGTGGTCGCCGCGGAATAGCTGTAGCGGCGGCTGTGCCAGCCGCAAAGACTTCGTTTCACCGAGTCCCTTCAGGAAAGGAAATATTGCCTGGATTAATATCACGCAGATAAACGCCGAGCGTCTGTAGCGCTGCGAGAATGCGAATAACCTCTAGCCATCTTTCACCGAAAATTTCGGCTTTGCCTTCCTCCCACTGTTGAAGAACTTCTTCGCTGAAGTCAGGCGCTTCATCCAGATGAGCGTCTGCAAAGTCGAGAAGAAATGGCGAGCGGACAATCATCATCTCTATCGCGCGGAATTCCTCATCAATGCTCAGCAAACTGAGGCACATTGAAGCCGAGAATTCGCGTAGTTTGCTCTTCACGCAGACGTTGATAGACGCGGCACTCAAGCTCGAACGGGCGCTCTCACGGTGAAACTTTACCGCGAAAATCCTGGTTTTGTGTTGTCTTCGGCAGCGAAGACAGTACCATGGATGCCAAAACCCAACCGCTCGCCTAGTTTGATATTGCGTTTGAGCGCATATTGTTGAGCGAGACTATCGAGATCCTCATCCATGACAGACAATCACACCGGCCATTCAGCAGAAGTAAAAATGCATATCGTGCGCGATGGCTCGAAATTGCAAGTTTCGCAGCTCGGCCCTGATTTTCTATTGCTGGACGAAGCTGATGATTTCGAAGGTCTAGCACAAGTTATTCTCTCCGTTGATGGGGTGACGCATAGCCGCGATGTCCAGCTACAGTGTGGATCAACGAGCACCGAAAAGACAATCTCGTTCCTGTAAACGTACCGCATCACTCATCGCGTTGTAGCCGCGGGCGTTGACCGCGGTTGTCGTCTGATCTCTCTTCTTGCTAATCACGCGAACAAGTTCTTTCATGCTCTAACCAAAACAACAACAATCCCATGAAACCCACTTCTTTACTGCTAACAGCAGCATTGTCCCTCGCTGCGGCTTCAGCTTATACGCAGCCAGCCAAAAGCTCTCCTGCCGCAGGCGCGTCGGCGTCACCGTCAACTCCGCCGACCATCGCCTCAGCCATCGATCGCGAGATCTCAATTATAGAGAAGGAAATTGTCGAAGCCGCCGAAGCGATGCCGGAGGACAAGTTCGATTTCTCCCCGGAAAAGCTGAACATTTCCGGCAGCGACTACAAAGGTGTGCGCACCTTCGGCCAGCAACTAAAACACGTTGCCGCCTCGAACTACTTGATCTGGTCACCGATCACCGGCGAGAAAGCCCCTGACACGGTTAACGACGGCAAAGGTCCGGACAATATGACAGCCAAGGCGGACATCATTAAGTACCTGAAGGATTCCTTCGCGTTTGGCCATAAAGCGGTAGCAACTCTAACCGCATCGAACCTTGTCCAACCGATTAGCTCGAGCAGTGGCAGACCGACCACTCGCCTGTTCCTGGCAACATTCGCCCCTGCTCACGCGTTCGATCACTACGGTCAACTGGTCGAATATCTCCGAATGAACGGTATCATCCCGCCCGCGAGCCGCGGCCAGTGATTAAGGAACTTGAGAGCGTAAGCGCGCGATGTAGTGGCGGCTGTGTCAGCCGCAAAAACTGTAGCCTGCCTGTTCAGTTTACCCGCCGTGGCGAGCGAATGGAGCGACTGGGATGAGCGACATAGAAGGTAAAGTTGCGAGGGAAGCAATGAGTGAGTGTGGGCAACGAGTGAGTTTCAAAGCTTTCGGAGTTTACTACTTGCGCATTTAGGAAACACTTTTGCCGCGTCGGACTCCAGCACGACGACGTTGCTGCCTTTTGCGCACCGCCGCGCATATTTGCCACGAATCCCCTGCGAAAAATCATATTCTCGCAGCATCTCGTTGTCCTTTTCAGGTGCTTTCTTCATAGGATTTGGACATGGTCAGCGCTACGCTGACTGCAATTCTCGGACGTGACTCACGTCGCGTTCGCCGACCGGGCGGACATCAGAAGCTTCCACTGTTGCAATGGCAATGGTTTTACCCGCGAACGTCATAAACTCCACTTCGTACGCCGCGCTGTCCCCGTGGATGTGAACCACCGTGCCGACATCGCCTGCCTTCAGACCTTCTTTAGGCAAGTCGGCTGTCAACACAATACAATCATGTTCTTTGATGGTCATGAATCTTCCAGAGGATAGGCGGTTATCAATCGCGGCGCAATTGTCCCCTTGTCGAACTGCCAGACCGAGCGAACGCGGGGCCGACGACCGACAGGCGTATTCAATTCGCCTTCCACGACATAGCCCGGACCAAAACCGGTCTCGTGTGCTCGAACGATTTCATGAGTTCGCCCATGTGTGCGTAGCGCCTCGGCCAAAATTTGCCAAGCGTCTGCTCGAAATCCGAATGCAGTAAAGAACCTCTCCTTTACCGCTCCGTAACGATGCAGAGGATTGAGCAAATACTGCAAAATCTTGTTGCGCTCCACGATCAATGCGCTCGCATTCGGCAATTTCATTCGCGCCGTAATTTGCCAAACGCCGCGCGGTTGTCTCGACCGATTTGTCCCCTAGTGACGCGCTCCGCAGGAAGATCATCCATCATAAGGCGCTCCTGACGCGCCGTAGTCGCGCGAGTGCGGGACGGAGGAGGTTACGATGCATGGAGGATTCGTCGTCGTTGTAGTGGCGGCGGAGCCAGCCTTGAGCTTGTCGAATAGGTCAGCCGCACGCATCGGGCCGATTTCCGCGAATGGACCGAATGGGATGAGCGAGATGGCCGGTAAAGCCGTGAGGTAGCGATCGAGCACAGCGGGTTTGCCGATTGTTAATTCGGGAAAGCCGGAATGGGGAATCGGTGTTTTGAACATTGAGCCATTGAAAAAACAAAACGCCTGACGGCGAGAATGTCTCACTCCGTCAGGCGTGAATGTTTCTAAGCTTGGGCGTTAGCGCCAAGTAATGTTTGAGGTTTAGTCGCGGTCTTTCGTCACGATGACTTTATCAACCAACATATCGTCGCCGTCTTTAACATAGTGAACGTGAACCTTGGAATCTTTTCTGATTTTTGAAGGTTGAATAATACGCCCATCCGAGGTGACGTACGTTACTTGTTTGCTGAACTTGTAGCGCACAGGTTCAACAGCTTCAGTCTTCAAGACCATCATTTGGCCCGGAGTGTAGTCCGTGACCGTGCCGGTGCTTTCGGTTGTTGTCGTTGTGGTTTCGGTCGTTCCGTTGGTTCCCGTCGCAACTGTAGTTGAGGTGGAGGATGTTTGGCCATATGCCACCAAACCCATGAGGGCGATGACGGAGGCAACACTAAGGAATAATTTAATCATAGTTAGACTTTCTATTTTACCAAGTTGCTGCAGTGATCGCAGCTAAAGGCTATCTGGTTCGTGCCACCGAATGAATTCGGCGAACCAGGCAGGTAAATGGATGCGGCAGTTTTCTAAGGTAACCAATAAAAGCTCTCGCGCAACTTGAATAACTCCAAACGTCCACAGGTCGAATGTCGCTGGAGCTGTTGTTTAAATCGTCAGTGCCGTAGACTATCCTCTCTTACGCTGCTTGTCGCTCCGGACTAATTTGCGCAGGCATTGAGTGGTTTGGTCCTGATCGAGTTTTTTCCGCGGCGACATGGAGAACAG
>JBGPNR010000062.1:0-8634 GCA_041487635.1 Candidatus Udaeobacter sp.
CACGGCTTGCGACATAATTTGTGACGATATTGTCGTTGGCGTCTTGTTGAAGCACCTGAACGTTGTTGAACGTATTGCTGCGCGGAAGAAAATTCTGAATGAACCACGTGCGCGAGTCCGTACGATTGCGAAAAATTTGTCCCTGAATGGAGCGCCCGGGACGGGACTGCGCTTCGGACAGGAATGCTTTGCGTGCCAATTCGGAGTGCGGTGCCAGCGAATAGTTGAGCGCCATGCTCGCCGCCACCGTCAGCAGCCCCATGCCGATCAATGGCAGCAGAACACGAGGAAGACTTACGCCTGCAGTGAGCATGGAAACGATTTCGTTCGAACGCGACATTCGCCCCAGCGCGAAAAGAAGCGACAAAAGCAGCGAAACGGGCAGCAGAATGATGAACACCTGCGGGATCTGCGTGCCGTAATAGCGAATGACAAGGGAAAGAGGTACGTGCTGATCGATGAACGTCGAGATATTGTCGCTGACATCGAAGATAAGCCAGATGGAGATGAAGCCGGCAATGCAGTAAAGGTAAATCTGCAAGAAGTTCCGAATGACGTATCGGTCAAGGAGTCTCATGCGATTTTGGAATTTCGATTTGCCATTGGCGAATTACAATAGGATTTGGCTCACCAACTGGGTGTCATTCCGAGCGAAGCGAGGAATCTCTGATCATTTTGTTTGGCCAGCAAGACAGGAATATCAGAGATGTTTCGCTTCGCTCAACATGACAGAAATGCGATGTCGAATCGAAAAATACTAGACAGATACGCGTTGCCAGCGTGCGCTATTTCGAAATGATCGCGCTGAAAGATGTCGTAAGCAGCAAATTTGTGGAACGCGTCCACGCATTCTTTTCCGCAAACGAGGCGCTATCCAAGGCTAAGAACTTCGAGTTCCGCCCGCAACAGCAGGAAATGGCGGCGCGCGTAGCGCAGGCGCTGGAGGAAGAGCGTCATTTGGTGGTCGAAGCAGGCACCGGTGTGGGCAAATCGCTGGCGTATCTCGTGCCGGCAATCCTGTTCGCGCTCGAGCAACACAAAAAGGCGATCGTTTCCACGCACACCATTAATCTGCAGGAACAACTGCTGCACAAAGACATTCCGATTTTGAAAAAATTGCTGCCGGACGAGTTTGACGCAGCGTTGATGAAAGGCCGGCAGAATTATCTTTGCCCGCGCCGACTCGAGCGTGCGTTGCAAAGCGCGAAGGAACTTTTCACCGGACCGGAGGAGAACGAATTGCAGCGGCTGGCCGAATGGGCCAGCACAACCCGGGACGGATCGCTCAGCGATTTATCCGTCGAGCCCGATCCAAAAGTTTGGACACAAGTCTGCAGCGAAACCCACATCTGCACCCAGAAAACATGCGGCCAGAATCCGCGCTGTTTCTATCAACAGGCACGGAAACGTTTGCTGGCTGCCGACGTGATCGTGCTCAATCACACCTTGCTCTTCATATTACTCGGCTCACCAGACCAACAGGACGAGCGCGAAAGCGGATTCCTTTTTCCAAATGATTTCATCGTTTTCGACGAAGCGCACACGGTCGAGCAGATCGCGTCCAAGCAGATCGGTATCGGCGTCTCGCAATACGGACTGCGCTCGACAATCCAACGGCTCTATAATTCGCGAACGCGCAAAGGACTGTTCACTGTAATGCGCGATGCGGAGGGGGTGCGACTCGCCGCGGGCCTGATTGATGATGTCGACAAATTTTTCGCCGCGGTCGAGTCGCGATCAGATTTTCGTAAAGGCCGCGAGTTTCGTGTCCGCGATGTCGATTTTGTTCCGGATACGATCACTGGCCGATTGACTGCGCTTCAGGCGCGTGTAGCCGGGGCGGTGAAACGTGCCGATGACGAAGTTTTGAAGGCGGAGCTGCAGGAATTCGGGCGGCGCGTCCGCGACGCACGGGACGGCATTGCCATTTTTCTCGAGCAAAGCGCGCCCAAGCACGTTTACTGGGTTGAGCGGACCGGTAAAACGGAGCGTTTCCTCGCTCTCAACGCCGCGCCTGTCGATCTCGCGCCGGTGCTGCGGCAGATGCTCTTTCGCGAGAACTGTTGTTGCATCATGACGAGCGCTACTCTGGCAGTGGGCCGACCGGATCTCGCCTATTTTCGTGAGCGCACAGGCGCGACCGAAGTAGAACCGTTGCAGCTCGGCAGCCCGTTCGATTTTCAACGGCAAATGAAAATGTTCGTCGTGCAAAAAATGCCCGACCCGCGCGACGCCGCTTACCACAGAGAGCTAGAGCGATGGATCGCACATTTCGTCAAACAGACCGATGGGCGCGCGTTTGTCCTTTTCACAAATTACCGCGACATGCAACAGATCGCAGGGGCGATGCAGAAATTTTTTGCAGAGAACAGCATGAACCTTCTTGTGCAGGGAGCGGGCGCGCCGCGCAGTAAGCTCCTTGAGCAATTCAAATCAACGCCGGGAGCTGTCCTCTTTGGCACGGACAGCTTTTGGGGCGGTGTGGATGTTCCCGGCGAGGCGCTTTCCAATGTAATCATCACACGTCTTCCGTTTGCGGTGCCGGATCATCCGCTGATCGAAGCCAAACTCGAGTTGATCGAGGAGCGCGGCGGTGATCCGTTCATGGAATACTCTCTGCCGGAAGCGATTCTCAAACTTCGACAAGGCGTAGGTCGCTTGATTCGAACTAAAAGCGACCGCGGAATTATCGTAATCCTCGACAATCGCATCGTGACCAAACCCTACGGCCGTGCGTTCATGCAAGCGCTGCCGAAATGTCCGTTAGAAATAATTTAAGGGAAGGTAGATGTTCGTTTGAACATATCGAAGCCGGGGCTTAATTTGAGCGCATGGAGCGCTCTGAAGGAGAGAAAGCGCAGGCGGAAAACGTCCAATGCTCAACGTCCAACGTCCAACGTTCAACTGTAAAGAGATCAGCGCAGGAGATCCTGGCAATCCTCCACAAGTGGGGGATTCATACTCTTGGCCAACTTGCGGCGCTTGATAAAGAACAGCTGGGGGCGCGGCTCGGGCCGGAAGCTGTCCGGATGTGGGAACGGGCCAATGGACAATTCAATCGAGTGCTGAAATTGGTTCGGCCGCCGGAGTCGTTCGCGGAAACCTTTGAATTTGAAAATGAAATTGAAACCGTTGAGCCGCTCCTTTTTATTCTGCGCCGTTTTTTGGAGCAGCTCACACTGCGGCTGAGCGGGATCTATCTCGTAGCAAAAGAACTGACTCTGCGAATCACCTTCGTGAACAAACAAGTTTACGAACGCATTTTCAAAATTCCGCAGCCTACAAACGATATCGGTCTTCTCTTTCGCATGCTCCAGACGCACCTGGAGAATTTTCGATCGAAACATCCGATTGTTGCGGTCGCGCTTATTGCGCAGCCGAGCAAACCTGCGAGGGAACAATTCGGATTCTTCGAAACGACATTACGCAATCCGCATCAACTATCAGAAACACTTGCTCGTTTGACCGCACTACTTGGCGCCGATCGCGTCGGCACTCCGGTTTTGGAAGAGACTCATCGCCCCGACGCATTTCGTCTGGAGCCCTTCGCATGGCAGGTAGGGGCGATTGACCTCAATCGCCCGAAAACCATCAAGCCAATGTCTCGAATTGCGTTGCGCCGATTTCGTCCTGCAGTGGCTGCATCAGTCTTGTTGGACGCAGACATGCCGGCGCACGTTCGCAGCCCAGAAATTTGGGGAAAAATCCTCAAGCAACGCGGGCCGTATTTAATTTCTGGAAATTGGTGGGACGAGAAATCTTGGGCACGCGCCGAATGGGACCTGGAGATGGAGAATGGCGAACTCGTTCGTGTTCACGAAAGCGAGGGAACCTGGGAAATGGACGGCATCTATGATTAGCCAGTCGAAGTCATCCTGAGCGGAGCCCAGCGGAGTCGAAGGATCCCGCGGAATAGCCTTGAGGTTTCAATGCGGGATTCCTCGACTTCGCTCGGAATGACGATGAACTACGTTGAACTTCATGCATCTAGCGCGTTCAGCTTTCTCCGCGGCGGATCCTTCCCAGAGCAATTAGCTGAGGTCGCAGCGGAACTGGAAATACCGGGGATGGCTTTGCTCGATCGCAATGGCGTTTACGGCGCGCAACGATTTTCCGTCGCAGCGCGCGAGCAAAACGTACGACCAATCATCGGCTGCGAATTATCAATGGAAGACGGAAGTGTTCTGCCTGTGCTGGTCGAAAATCGCACGGGTTACAAAAATTTGTGCGAACTACTCACTCTGTCACATTTGCGCAGCGAAAAAGGCACATGCGCAGTGCGATGGAATGAGTTACCGCAATTCGCCGAAGGATTGGTGACGTTCTTTGGATTGGGGAGCACAGGCTGCCAGCCTGTAGTTTGCGGCAGCTTGCCGCAAACATCTTTTCACCCCTGGCGTGCAAACACTCAGAGCGTCCGGCAAGCTGTCGGACGCGACAGGCTGGCACCCTGTGCTCCCCAGAACGCAGAACACCGCGCCCGATTTTTGATCGACGCGTTTGGGCGCGAAAATGTTTTCGTAGAAATTCAGCGACATTTCATTCGCGGCGAAGAACGCATCAATCGCGAACTGATCGATCTTGCGCGTCTAAATCGATTGCCGCTTCTCGCTACGAACGGCGTTCAATATGCGAAGCCGTACGGACGCGAAGTGCTGGATGTTTTCACCTGCATCCGCGAGCACACCCATCTCGATGCTGCGGGAAAACTTTTATCACAAAATGCCGAACGGCATCTGAAGAGTGATCGCGAAATGCGAGCAATTTTCGCGGATTTACCGGAAGCAATTGAAAACACATCGCGCCTGGCCGAAGGGCTCACGTTTTCACTGGAAAATCTCGGGTACGAATTTCCCGAATATCCGGTGCCGGCAGGTCATACAATGGATTCGTTTTTGCGCACCATCGTCTGGTTCGGCGCGCAACAACGTTACGCTGCGATTAGCGCGAAGGTGAAGCGACAGCTCGAAGAAGAACTTGCCCTTATCACGAAGCTCCGGTTTGCCGGTTATTTTTTGATTGTCTGGGACATCATCAATTTCTGTCGCGAACACAACATCATGGTCCAGGGCCGGGGGAGCGCCGCGAACAGCGCAGTTTGTTATTGTCTCGGGATCACGCCGGTTGATCCGGTGGAAAATCATCTCGTGTTCGAACGCTTCCTCAATGAGAGCCGTAAAGGCTGGCCCGATATCGATCTGGATCTTCCCAGCGGCGACCGTCGCGAAGCGGTGATTCAGGAAATTTATCGCCGCTACGGCAAGCACGGAGCGGCCATGACTGCGAACGTGATCAGTTACCGCGGGCGCAGCGCTGCGCGCGAGATCGGCAAAGCGCTCAACTTTTCGCCCAGCATCATCGATCGTTTTTCGCATCTGTTCGCGAACGGCGATTTTCCACACACACTCGAACTCGAATCACAGATTGAGCAGGCTGGCTTGCCAAAGGTGCACCCGCGGATGCCCGCATTCATCAGGCTGTATCACGCGATTTACGGCTTGCCGCGGCATCTTGGCCAGCATTCCGGCGGCATGATTATCTGCCAAAACAAGCTCAGTTCATTTGTGCCGCTGGAAAACGCCTCAATGCCGGGTCGAGTCGTGGCGCAATGGGACAAGGACGATTGCGAAGATCTCGGGATCGTGAAAGTGGACTTATTAGGCCTCGGCATGATGGCGGTGATGCAGGACGCGTTTGAATTGTGCCGGCAGCGCGAACGTCCCGACAGGTCGGGACTCGATCTCGCTCACATTCCGAAAGATGATCCGGCGACCTTCGAGATTATGCAGCGCGCCGATACGATCGGGGTTTTTCAAATCGAAAGCCGAGCCCAAATGGCGACACTGCCGCGGATGAAACCGGAATGTTTTTACGATGTCGTGATTGAAGTGGCGATCATCCGCCCGGGACCAATCCAGGGCGACATGGTGCATCCTTATTTGAATCGGCGGGCCGGTCGCGAAGAAATCGCGTACTTTGACGACCGATTAAAGCCAGTGCTCGACCGCACACTTGGGGTGCCGTTATTTCAGGAACAGATGCTCAAGATCGCCATGGTCATGGCTGATTTTTCCGGAAATGAGGCGGAGGAACTGCGGCGCGCTCTGAGTTTTCATCGCTCCGAGGAACGCATGCGGAAAGTGAGCGTGAAATTGCGCGCAGCCATGGAGCGAAAAGGCGTCGCACCGGACAAGATTGAAAAAATCATTCAGTCCATCTCATCGTTTGCGCTTTATGGATTTCCCGAATCGCACGCGATCAGTTTCGCCATTCTCGCTTACGGCAGCGCATATTTAAAAGTGCATCGCGCCCCGGAATTTTATGCGAGTCTGTTGAACAATCAGCCGATGGGTTTTTACACGCCGGCCACGATTGTAAAAGACGGACAGCGACACGGGCTGAAGTTCAAGCCAGTTTGCGTTTCGAAATCCGAGTGGCGCTGCAGCGTTCTTGATGACAACACAGTGCGTCTTGGGTTTTGCGTCGTGAACGGACTGCGACAGGAACACGCCGAAGAACTCATCAGGCAACGGCAAGATCGACAATTCGACTCGTTACACGATTTCAAGCAGCGGGTCCTCCTCTCGAAAACCGAATTACGCATCCTGGCGGAATTAGGCGCGCTTAATTGTTTTACCGAACATCGCCGTGCCGCGATGTGGGACGTGGAAGAGACGCTGCACGATGATTTGCTGGAGCAAAACGTTGTAGAGGCGCTTGTGCTAAGCGCCTGTTTATCCGATTCGGCGTTTGACACAAACGCCGCTACAACATCGCCTTTACCCCGCATGACCTTACCTGAGCGCGTGCGCGCGGATTACGAGACAATGAACCTGACCACTGGCCCACATCCGATGAAACTGTTGCGCGAAAGTTTGTCCAATATTTGGCGCGCGATTGATCTTCCCAACGCGCGACACGGTTCGATTATCCAAATTGCCGGTAATGTCATTTGCCGCCAGCGCCCCGGTACGGCGAAAGGATTTGTTTTTATCAGCCTGGAAGACGAGACCGGTGTTTCGAATGCAATTGTAGAGCCAGACCTATTCGAACACTTTCGTCTGGCGATTACAGAGGAAGCTTTTCTACTCATCGAAGGCGAAGTACAGAATTCGGACAACGTGGTTTTGATCAAAGCGCGTGAGATTAGACCGCTCGTGCACGACCAACTCGTCGGAAGTGAGTCGCACGATTTCCACTAACCCCAGTAAAACCGTTGCAGTCTTAAACCGGCGCGGAAATATGTTGGTATCCGCATGGCTATCTCGAATCTCTTCATTATTGGCGCAGGCTTCACAAAGGCCGTGTTTCCATCCGCTCCTCTAAATGACGATTTCCTAACTCAGGTCGTTGGACCTGAGCCAAATGATTCCCCCTTGGGACAGGTTTGGTCAGAATACAAACTGTCGAATATCGAAACGCTGTTCACTCGATTGGATCTCGATCTGCTGACGGGGAGAAGTCGGTTTAATGAAGATGACCGGGATGCCGTCAGCAATCAGCTGGCCGACTTTGTTAGTCGTTTCAGGTTCGCGCACGATGTAGAATGGCTCCGCCCACTTACTCACATCCTCGCTGACAATGATGTCATCGTTTCGCTGAACTATGATTGCTTCTTAGAAGGTTTTCTCGATTTTCACGGAGTTTGGAGCCCCAACGGCGGTTATCACATCATTGAGAACGAACTATCCAACGGTTCGCTTCCCGACAATGAACGCAACATTCAAATCCTTAAGATTCATGGGTCCGAAAGTTTCCGGCGATCGGCGTTTCTCGATAAACCAGAATGGCTGACGATTGGCTTACGAATTAACTCGGGATTATTTCCAAGGTCAGGGAAGAAAATAGATTTTGGATGCAGTCCTGACGACGGGGCATACGTAATTGCGCCATCGTTCGCGAAACAATTCAACGTCGAACTTCAATGCCTGCTTTTAGACGCGACGCGATTCGCCAGGGCTGCGAGAAATCTGGTTATCATTGGGTGCGGTTTGCGTCCCGAAGATAGCTATCTCTGGCTGCTGTTAACTAGTTTCATCAACAATCGGCAGTGGGAAAGGAAACGAACAGTCATCCTCGATCCGGGGGCGTCTAAGATAAAGAAGCGGATTGAGAATTTTTGGGGCAGGAAAATCTTTAACCAGCAGAACCTCATCGCAATTGATTCGGATCTTCAATCGGGAATTTCCCAGCTTCACGAAGCGCTGCGCGATCGCATAAACGCGTCTAGCTAGGCACTTCGAGTTGCTACACCATCCCTTAACCCGGGATGCATGTTGACATTTGACGCGAGAGACGAACACAATGGAGACGACTGAAAAAGGCCGAGTGACTGCCGAAGTTTACATCGCTGCCGTTAGAGCGTGCCCTCGCGTGGCGTGGGTTGATAAGTTTAGATACGGTGACGGCAAACTCCTCTGGCGAGGCTACGCAACTCGCCTCGATGGCGACAAGGTCGAGGCCGTGCCAGATGTTTTTTTGCAGTCAAAGAGCACAGTGCGCAGTTACGCCGGATCCAGCACCCCTGATAAGCTTTGGGCTTGGGGAAGCAATGGAGTGGATCCGTTATTCGTGGAGAACGTTTTCTTCGGTGAAATACCTTCCGAGCGGCAACTTCGCGATTATTACGTCAGG
>JBGPNR010000063.1:0-8632 GCA_041487635.1 Candidatus Udaeobacter sp.
CGCGCTGTTTCACGAAATCAGTGGCTTCCGCGAGAATTTTTTGCGTGTAATCGACGACGGTGGCGTCATCTGGGTGTTGCTCCGCAAGTTTGTCGAGTACAGCGGCCGTAACCTTATGTTTGTCTGTGAGCGTTGCCGCCTCTGCGTTGGGAAAATATTTTTTGTAGAGCGGCAACGCTGTCTCGTAGATGGCAATTTGCGTATGTTGAAGGTCCGCTTGCGCTCGCTTCATGATTTCTTCCATCGACAAGTCGGAGGCGAGCGCGAAACGCAGCTTTTTCCGGAACTTCCCTGGGCCGAGGCGGAAATCGCCATCGGAGCGTGGCAGCAAGTCATTCTGCAGCCACTTTTTGTAATCCTCCAAGTCGGCCGCGGTTTTTTGCTGTAAAGGCGCAAGCTCCTTCTTCGTCTGCACAGCTTGATCGAGGAGAGGCGTGAGGCCTTCGTGCACCAGATTGATTGCACCCTGCGTTTGCTCAATCGCTGTCTCTGTGTGAACGCGTGGTGGGTGGTGCAGGTTGGTTTTTGCCTGGGCGATCACGCGTGGAATCGCTTCCATGCGCTGACGCAGATTTGGAATGCGCTTTTCTGCCGGCGCGAAATCGCGCGCGACCAATAGATAAAGACTGTTGGCCAAACTCTGCATGTAAACGAGCGGATTCCACTCCGCTTGTTTCAACTCTTCATCCTGAAAGATTTGATAATCGATGTTCTCCTTCAGGATGCGAAAATCGATATTGTTCGCGCCGGTGAGCTGCGATCCGTCGATGGCATTCAGCTTGTCGCGAAATTGCTTTTGGGTTGCCAGGTCTTTCGCGCGCGCATCAGAAGAGTAATCGGTTAACTGGCCATCAAACCGATGATCACCGAGCTCGGTCGCGTCCTCAGGATTGGCCTGTAAATATTGCTCGATGTAATCCCCGGCAATTTTTTGAAACTGATCGTCCTGCGAAGTGGCCGCCGCGTTCAAGATCGACAACGATAATAAAACGCCGGCTGTAATGACGACTTTCATCCGGCGTCAGCTCGGCGTGCCACCGTGAAGAATCGGCTCGGTGGCGATTTCATCCGGAGTAAGCTGCGTTTGCAGGTAAGTGCGACCCTTATAGAAACACGACACAACGACGAAAACGACAGCAGTCGCGAACATCAAAACCGTGAAGAACGTGAAGTACTGATAGTCGGTTAGCTTGCGTGTGCCGTCGGGGTTCAAGACCCACCTATTGAATAGTCCCACGAGGAGTTCACCGCTGGCTACTGTGAGAAGCCACAACGCCATCACCGAGCTCTTCATCGTATTGGGCGCCTGGGTATATGAAAACTCGAGCCCGGTGATCGAAACCATCGCTTCACCAAGCGTGAGAATGACGTAGGCGAGCAACTGCCAATTGATGCTCGGCCTTAACCCCGAATCGATTTGACCCTGGATCCAAACGATAACGATAAAGGAGAGACCGGTGAGGAAAAGGCCGATGCCGATTTTGCGCAGTGGAGTAAGTGGGAAAATTTTATCGACCGCAGGATAAATCACGTAATTTACCAACGGAATGAAAAGCAGGATCAAGATCGGATTTGCTGTTTGCACCTGCGCGGCGATCAAATTCATGCCGAGCCAGTGCAAGTTCATTTTCTCCGCCTGCAACGTCCACTCCACGCCGTTGCTCATTCCCCAGAGTGCCCAGAAGACCAAGATAAACACGTACACCATGGCGATCCTGGCGAGCGTGAGAAGACCCTCGCGGCTGAATGTTTCTCGCAAATAACCAAGGCCCCCCGGCGGCACGTGCACCATTTTCTTACGACCGCCCCAGAAGAACAAAGTTGCGATAACCATCGCTATGCCGGGAATTCCAAAAGCCCATCCAGGCCCGTACTTTGGATTTGCAAGGAGCCATGGACAGAGGATGGAGGAGATAAACGAGCCAGCGTTAATCGAGAAATAGAACCAGCCAAACATCTTTGAGAGCAGGTGCTTGTTCGATTCACCAAACTGATCGCCAACGTTGGCCGAGACGCATGGTTTGATGCCGCCCGCGCCCAAACAAATCAGCGTCAATCCAATTGCGAGCATCGTTCGCTGTCCTATTGCCATTCCCCAGGAGGTCGCCATGCACGCGAGCGTGAGGTTGCCGAGGCAGTAAACGATCGAAAGCGAGAGAATAGTCCAATATTTGCCGATCCAACCATCGGCAATAATCGCGCCAAAAATCGGAAGAAAATACACGCCGAAAACAAAATAATGCGTGTACATGTACGCCTCGTTCGGACTCATCGGCGTCAGCACACCCGACTGATTCAAAATGTAATGCGCCATGAAGACGGTCAGCACCGATTTCATGCCGTAGTAGGAGAAGCGCTCGGCCGCTTCGTTGCCGATGATGTACGGCACACCCGGGGGCATGCCGGTGAGATTGGGTGGCGACGTTAGATAGTTGTGTTTGGCCATGTAATCTCCTTTGCCTAACGAGCTTCGTGCGGAACAACTTCGGCCGGTGTCGGAGAAGTCGAAGATTCGTCAGAATTTTTCTTTGTCGCGTTCGACCAGACCTTTGCTGGATCTGGCTGTTCGCGCTGGACTTCCGGCATCTGACCAATCGGATGCTTCTCGCAGGATACGCAAAGCAGGAGCATGCCGAGCAAAACAGCAATGACGCCTTGGCGGAAGAAAAAACCCATACTGCGCTGGCACAGTTATCAGTCTCTGGTGCTGGGTGCAAGAATGAAAGCGCCCGAGTTGTAGGGCGCTTGTGTCAAACGCCATCCGTTCCTGTCGCACAAGCGCCGCTACAACGAGATTGAAAGACGCGCGCATGGAGTTACTATCAGACGCGGTGGCCCGCACAGACAAACAGAGCGCTTGGAGCGAAGTCTTCGCTCTCATTCTTCTTTTTGTCGGCACGTTGTTGTTTTTTGCGCTGATTTCATACACGCCAAAAGACGTACCGTCCTGGGTTTGGTTTAGCCATATCTCGCCGTCGAATCATCCTGCGCAAAATTTCATTGGGCCGGTAGGCTCGATTGTGGCGGGAATTTGCTATCAATGCATCGGTGTTTTCGCTTCGCTGTTGCTGGCAGCAGTTCTACTCGGTTTCGGCGCGGCGAAATTGTTTCATCCTCGATTGCGTGTGACGCCGCGAATCCCATGGATCGTTTTGTTCATTTTATCCGGCGCATGCCTCGACCAGTTATGGGACATCAGCCATCTGATTGGATTGAAGGTGCCGGTGGACATTCAGGGGTCCGGTGGCCTGATCGGCTATCGCTTGGCTGATGAACATCGCGGTCTGCTCCGCGCCGCCCTGGGGCCTGTCGGCTCGCTACTTCTCGTGCTGGGAATTTATGCGACCACGCTGATTTTGGTTACCGGGCTGCGCCCGATTCTTCTTGTTCGCGAGACAGTCGGCGCGACGCGGCGCGTCGGAACCAGACTGCACGAATGGCAATTGCAGCGAAAGCTTGGCAAGTTGAATCTCAAGGAAAAACTGGAAATCAGCGAGAGGCAGCTCGCCAAACAAAGGCGATCGCTCGAAAAGCAGCTCAAGAAAAAGGGCATGCCTGTGCCTGAGCCGGTAGGCGCGACAATGTCAGAGGAAGAACTCGCAAATCGGCCGACTCCGAAGGTTGTCGATACCACTGCCTTCCCGAGTGAGGACGTGACACCGATTGGCAGAAAACCGTCTCTTGCAGAAGTGCGCGCGCGCGCTGAAAAACCAAAGCTGGATTCCAGCGTAGAGAGCACTAGTTCGGGCTGGGAAGATTATGTATTGCCAGCGTTCGATCTGCTCGACGAACGCAGTTTCGAAGCCCGTGCAGCCACCGATCCCGCCGAATTAGAGGAGGTTCGACAAATCCTGATTGATACGCTGGCGCAATTCGGCATTGCAGTGGCGCCGGGCGATATTACGAAAGGCCCCACCATCACACGGTACGAAGTGTACCCCGCCAAAGGCGTGCGCGTGGACAAAATCGTAAGTTTGGAACGGGACCTCGCGCGTGCCACGCGAGCCGAGCGAATCAACATTCTTGCGCCGATTCCCGGAAAAGACACTGTCGGCATCGAGTTGGCGAACACTCGCAAAGTAACAGTAACACTGCGCGAGCTTTTGCAATCACCCGATTGGGAGGAGGCCAAAGAACGCGCGAAAATTCCGCTCGCGCTCGGCAAAGATGTTTACGGTAAGGCGATCATCACTGATTTAGCGCAAATGCCGCATCTATTAGTAGCCGGCACCACTGGCAGCGGGAAGAGCGTTTGTATCAATGCGCTGATTGCCAGCATGCTCTTTCGCTTCACTCCGGAGGAACTGCGTTTTGTGATCATTGATCCAAAGATTGTCGAGTTGCAGGCCTACAGCTCTCTGCCCCATCTCACGTTTCCGATTGTGACCGATCCGAAAAAAGTGCTGCTTGCCTTGCGGTGGTTGATCGAAGAAATGGAGCGCCGCTACAAAATCTTTGCCCGTGTAGGCGTGCGAAACATCGTCGGCTTCAATGCGCGTCCAGTGAAAAAGACAGAAGCTGTAGCCGGGATCGATGATCCCGGCCGCGAGGACGAAACTGCTCTCCGTGGACCGGCACCACCGATGCCGGCTACAGAAAAGCAAATTCCCGATAAACTTCCTTACGTGGTTGTCATCATCGACGAGCTGGCTGATCTGATGCAAACCGCGCCGGCGGACGTCGAGACGGCGATCGCGCGCATCACGCAGATGGCCCGTGCGGCAGGTATTCATATCATCGTCGCAACGCAAACGCCGCGCGCGGATGTGATCACCGGCGTAATCAAGGCGAACATTCCCTCTCGAATCGCATTCCAGGTCGCCTCGAAGATCGACAGTCGCGTCATTCTCGATGAGAACGGAGCCGATCGTTTGCTCGGACAGGGCGACATGCTTTATCTCCCGCCGAGCGCTTCGCGTCTTATTCGCGCGCAAGGCGTGCTCGTAACGGACGATGAAATTCATCGCCTGGTGGAATTCATTTCGGCACAAAGCCCGCCCGCTTTTGACACGGAAATGCATGAGAAACTTCAATCCACAGCCGCACCGGAAGAAGACGTGACAAGCGAAGATGAAGAGCTCGTCGAGAAGTGCCTTGAGATCATTCGGCAGGAAAAACGCGCCTCCACTTCGTTGCTGCAGCGCCGCTTGCGACTTGGCTATACGCGCGCTGCGCGCATCGTTGATATTCTGGAGCAGCGCGGTATTTTAGGTCCCGGCGAAGGCGCCAAACCACGCGAGATTCTGGTCGATCTCGATGCTGCCGTTTAGCCGGCATTTCGCGTCATGACGATAGAAGGGCTCGGCAAAAAATTTCAGGAAGCGAGGCAGGCAAGAAATCTTACGCTCGATGAAGCAGCGCGGATGACAAAAATTCGTCCGACCCGGCTCGCGGAAATTGAGGCAGATGATTTTTCCCAATTTCCGAGCCTTGCGTACGCGAAAGGGTTCCTGCTCATCTATGGAAAATTTTTGGACGTAGATGTCACGCCATACCTCGACGCGTTCGAGGATTCCGAGCGCGTGACGGTCGATGGTTACTCCTATCTTCAAGAGAATCAGCCCACCAAGCCCGTCAGTGCACCAGTTGTTCCGCGCCGTCCCGCTACCGCCGGTCGCGACCGGATTTCGGCGATGCCACTTATTGTGGGGATCGTGGTGTTGGTGATTGGCTTTTCTGTGATGAAATTGCTCCTGAACGTGCAGCGACTCGCGCCGGGGAAGGGGGAATCCACTGCGCAGACATCACCCAGCGCATCGCCTGTGACAGGGTCTAAACCGGTTCCACCCGGACCTGCCTCAAGCGCGCCAACTAACGTTGCGTCCGCTCCCTCTGTTGCGCCAACAGTGTCATCTGCGCCGGCGCTCGCGCCGACAGCGGTTGCGGCGGCAGCGCCAGGCGAGCCGGAGGTGCGTAAGGCGAAGCCGGTGACTCGGGAGGACCTAACCAAACCACAAGAGGCCCAGAATTCATCGCCGGCAGAATCAGGCGAACAGAATCGCGTCGCTATTCGCCCACTCAAAAGAACCTACGTGAAGGTGACCGTAGGCGACGGGAAGGGGAGTCCCGCGTTCGAGCGCTGGGTTTCGCCGGCGGATGGCACTGTTGAATTTCGCGGTAAGCATGTCTCGATCCGTGTTCTCGATCCTGCTGCCGTTCAGATCACAAAAAATGGCAAGTCGCTGGAAGAGGGCGACGAAGACGTAACGGTGAATTAAGAGCAGCAGAAGAGAACACCGAACGCTCAACGCCCAACACTCAATGTCAAAAGCAGACAGTTGGACGTTGGGCGTTCGACGTTGGACGTTGTCTCTTAGGAAGAAATGAAGATTAGCAAGAACTTTGCTACTAAACCGAGGGTCGGCATGATCAGCCTCGGCTGCGCTAAAAATCTTGTCGACGCAGAGATCATGCTGGGAAGCGTTTTACAACGCGGGATGGAAATCACATCGTGCCCCGAGGACGCTGATGTGCTTGTGGTTAACACGTGCGCGTTCATTGATTCAGCCAAGGAAGAATCAATCGGAGCGATTCTGGAAGCGCATCAGCAACGCGGCTTAGGCAGAAGACCGCATCAAAAACTGATCGTAAGCGGGTGCATGTCGCAGCGATTCGCGAAAGAACTGCGGCGGGAGATGCCGGAGGTGGATGCGTTTATTGGGCTCGATCAAGTGAGCGAACTTGGGGCGATTGTGGAGCGCGTTGTAGCCGGGATCGGTGATCCCGGCCGTCGCGAGGCCGACATGAGCGGAACCGGCATCACCGATGCCGGCTACAACTTCGTCACACCTCGTCCACGCTACATTCCCGATTACGATACGCCGCGTTTCAGGCTTACGCCGTCGCATTTCGCTTACGTAAAAATTGCCGAAGGCTGCAATCACCCGTGCAGTTTTTGCGTAATTCCTCAGATGCGCGGCAAGCATCGCAGCCGATTTCCGAAATCTGTTCTCGCCGAAATTAGCGCTTTGGTGCGCGAAGGCGTCCGCGAAATCAACTTGATCAGCCAGGATACGACCTATTACGGGATGGATTTGTGGCCGAGCAAGGCAGGTCCGCGCCAGCCGATTGATTCGGCTCGTGGGCCGACGCTCGCAGCGCTGCTTCGGGAAATTCAAGAAATCGAAGGCGAATTCTGGGTGCGGCTGCTTTACACGCATCCGGCGCATTGGAGCGATGAACTGATTGAAACAATCGCGCAATGCGACAAGGTCGCGCGCTACATTGATATTCCTCTACAACATATCGACGATTCAGTGCTGCAAAGGATGCAACGCGAAACATCACGCGCGCACATCGAAAATTTGATCCACAAACTCCGCGCCGGAATTCCCGGCGTCGCGTTGCGGACTACTTTCATCGTCGGATTTCCCGGCGAAACGGATGCGCAATTCGAGAGCCTTCTCGATTTCATTCGCCGCGTGCGCTTCGAACGCCTGGGGATATTCAAATATTCCCAGGAAGGGGGCTCCCGCGCGGCGAAAATGCCAGGACAGATTCCTGCAAAAATCAAGAACGCGCGTTACCGTGCCGCGATGTTGGCTCAGCAACAGATTGCTCATGACATTGCCTGCGAGAAAGTTGGACGCGAGCTGAAATTACTGGTTGATCAGCCGCATATCGCCCGAACCGAAGGCGATGCTCCGGACGTCGATGCGCGCGTGGTGTTATACAAAGCTGCGCCGGTCGGCGAGTTTATTTGGCGCAGGGTCACTGGCAGCCGCGGCTACGATCTGCTGGCGTAGCGCGCAGGGCATTTTGCCTCGAAGGCAAGTTCGCTGGTGACAAGCCCGCCGATTTCTGATCAATTAACTTCGCGACTGATTTGCTTCCCTCCATGGCAGGCCCAAACGAACCAAATAACGAGACCGTTCGCGTTGATTCGCCGCTTCCGACTGCAGGAAAATGGCCAGACCCAAACACAAAATCGCGCGAAACAGTGCGGATCCAGTTGCCGGTTCGTGAGCCCATGGGCAAGGCGCCGCTTCACACTCCAACGGAACCTCAACCTCCCGCAGGATCTGCTGCTCAGGATCTGCCTCCCAGCCAATTTTCCGAACCAGTGAGGCCGCCCTCATTTTCGCCGCCGTTATCCGCCTCGGTGACGCCTGCGCCAGAGTCGCCGGCTTCTGGACTGAAAAAGGAGACATTACGCGTGCCGCTTGTATCGGAGCCACTTGCTTCCCAGGAGCGGATGAAAAATCCGCTTATCCCCATGCCACACGTTGTTCCACAGAGTTCCTTAATCGCTGCCGAGTCGCGAGAGAAAAGCTCACTGCTGTTGTGTTGGATACTCCTCGGCGTTTCGGCCCTGATTTTGATTATTCAGATTTGGACTTATCTTTCTTAAGTATGGAAAATTCCGCTGTTATCATTCTTGATGAATCCAATTTTGACCGCGAAGTGACGCAACACGACAAGCCGGTTATCGTCGATTTTTGGGCCGAATGGTGCGGCCCCTGCAAAATGATCGCGCCACTGCTGGATGAGATCGCTCGCGAAAAATTGGAGACGGTCAAAGTAGCGAAAGTTAACGTGGACGAAAATCAGAGTCTCTCGTTCAAATACAATATCCGCGCGATCCCAGCCCTGCTCTTTTTCAAGAACGGCCAACTGCGCGACCAAGTCACCG
>JBGPNR010000064.1:0-8628 GCA_041487635.1 Candidatus Udaeobacter sp.
CATACGCCCACCGAGACCGTTGTCGCGCAAGTGTGCGGACAGTTTCGGGCGCTTCTGTCCACGCGATTGCGTCGGGCACATAAACGATGCGCTGCCCATGCCTGTGTAAGGAGAGAGTGAGATCAGTGTCTTCAGCGAGCGTTTCCAGACTCAACCCGCCCGCTTCATCGATCGCGTCCTTGCGAACGGCGCTGATCGCGCCCGGCACCACGGTGATGCATTCCCACCGGTTGTAAGCGCGTCGGTCCAAATTAAAACCGCAGGTGTATTCCAGCGCCTGGCAACGAGCTATGAAGGTGCGCAAATTTCCAACTTTCGCGTGACCTGAAACTGCCCCGATGCGCGTATCAGCAAATGGTTCGAGTAAGCGTTGGAGCGTATCTCGCTGACATTGCGTATCGGCATCAATGAAAACAACGATGCGGTGGCGCGCGGCGGCGAGACCGCGTTGCAAGGCGCGCGCTTTCCCATGATTTTCCTGCTGCAACAATCTGACGCGCGGCTCGCTGCGCGCGACGCGCTCAACTTCCCCAGCAGTTTGGTCACGCGAGCCGTCGTCCACGACGACAACTTCGATTTCGCCTTTGTACTCTGTGGAAAGAAGCGTGCGCAAAGTTTCCGCGATCACTTTCTCTTCATTGTAAGCAGCCATCACTACACTGACCGGCTCCGCAAAATCTGTTTTCGGTCCGCGCCGAAAACGATACGCAAGCCAAATGACAATGAGGGTGCGAGCGACCACCAGCGCCGTCGCCACAATCATGAATGCCCAGAGGAATTCCTCGATGCTGTGGTAAACGCGAAACCCGGTGCTGCTTACCAGACGAGTGAGCGTTCGGCCATTGCCTTGTAAGAGCGGCATCACTGCGTCGCGTGTCGTGCCCAGCAATGTGCTTAAAGGCACGACCGTGTCGCCTCGCGTATGCAACCAATCCAGAATGCGCGGAAGCGCTTCCACCGTTTGCGAACGATCTCCGCCTGCATCATGCAATAGGATGACGCTGCCATCGTGTCTTTGTTGTTTGATCCGCCGCAGGATGATGTCCGCTCCGGGCTTCGCCCAATCTTGCGGATCGATATTCTCCAGCACGACGAGGTAATTCAGATCTTCGGCAATTTTCAGCGGAGCCAGATCGGTTAGTTGGGTCGGACTCGAATCCGCAGCGTAAGGCGGCCGGAACAATGTGGTGGCACGGCCTGTTATCGTTTCGAGCAAAAGCTGTGTGGCATTCAGCTCGAGCCGGATGTGCTCCGGCCAGCAGAGCGCCAGGTTCGGATGATAATAAGTGTGGTTTCCGATCTCGTGCCCTTCATCGACGATGCGACGAACAAGCGACGGATAACGCTCCGCGTTCACTCCAACCAGGAAAAACGCTGCTTTCACATTCGCTGCTTTGAGGATGTCCAAAATCTTTGGTGTCCATCGCGGGTCGGGCCCATCATCGAACGTGATTGCAACCTGATGCTCGCCGCCGGCGCCCTGGTGATAAAGCGTTGGGAATTCCGCAAATTTCACGTACTTCGCGGTGAGATAACCGTCTGCATCCACGGCGAGCTTTCGCGTCCCATCCATGCGATTCTCATCAACCGTCACAATTTCGCCATCGCCGACGTCAGCTATTGTGTCGCTGGATGGTATGACTTCGAGCGCCTGTCGCGTTGGATTGTCGAGTTTGAAATCTCGCGGGACGCTTAACGCATCCCAAATTGCAGGGTCTTCGCTGCCGAGGCGATAAAGAGCGAAGCCGCCAGCCTTTTGGTCGCGCACCTCGCGCGCTTGGTTGAGGAAAGTTACGGCATCCAGAAACCAGACGGCGTGTTCCTTGTCTTCATCCTGAAAATAAAAGTACGGGCTGTAACTCGGTCCGCTTACTTCTACGCTCTTGCTTTCGGCATCGTTGGCGCGGCTCATCGCCTCGGCAAAAGCGATCAGCTCCGCCTTTTTCCCACCGATGGTCCAATCGTATCCATAACTGCCGATTGCGATGATCCATTGCTTGGGGTCGGAACCTTCGAGCAGGGCGCGCACCCAGCCTTCAAACCACGACCGGGATGCAAGCGGCCCCGGTGGATCGGTGTCGGATGTTTCATCAAACAACATCGCCACAAAACGATCCACGTTGTCAGCAAGCGCATCGAAGTCGACGTAATCGAGCTCCTGGCCGGGCTGAACGCACAGCCACAGCTCCTTGTTATCGTCGTGTAACGCGTCGGCGAACTTATCGATGAATTTGGTGATGTCTTTTTTGTAAGCCGGGTCGATTTGCTGCCAATCGACCACCACGCCCGAAGCTTTCGCTGTGCGCAGGATGGAAAGCACACGTTCGATAAACTGATCCTGCCGTTTCGCGGGCCCGTGCGCGAGGTTCTCAATCGCCTCCGGCTGCCACGTGTCGCCGACGAGATTCGTTAGCAGCGGCATCAAAGCGATGCCCTTGTTGGCAGCCAGCTTTGACACACGGGTGTCGGCGTCAATTTGCACATCGCCTAAGCCATCGATGACGGTCATCCATTCCGGGCAGACGTGCGTAATCTGGGCCGCGTGTTGCTGGAGCGACGCGTAACTGTACGGATCGCCGTTGATGTAAAACGCGAGTCGCACTTCGTTGTCGGGCGGTTTCTTCCGCGGCCGTGGCGAAGGAGTTGGCGCTGTTCCGGCGAGTTTTTTCGCCGCCTGTCGCGCCGCGCCAAACTTCTGCCACAGCAGGGAAGCTGGAGACAGTTGACCGGCCGGATTTTGCTTTTGCAGCGCTTTTAGTTGGCCCTTTAACTGCCGCAGCGAAAACGGCACATTCATTTGCGGTGCGACAAAAAGCGTCTGAACGAACAGCACCGTTCCGAGAAAAAGCAGCACGCCCGTGATGAGCAGAATCAGGCGCAGCCGCGGCCAGCGTTTACCGGTCGGATCAGAGAACACGAACGGCGTGACTTGTTCTGGAGGAAATTCAGGCATGCGGCGGCTATAATCGCTCAGACGTGGGAATAAGAAAATCCGATTCTCTTATTCGCTATCCTTTTGACACCTCTTCAATGGCTGAGCGAGACGCGCCGCAGGCCCATGGCTCGCCTCGCCCTTGCAGGGAGAGGGGGAGGGTGAGGGTAATTTAAGTAACCGACGACGCCTGCATTCGAACCCCTCACCTTAATCCTCTCCCCTTAACGGAGGGGAGAGGCGAAAAAGTACGAATCGCCTCTGGATTGGTTGGTCCATCACGCAAGATTGGACGTTGGACGTTGATTGATGGACTTTGATTCAAATGCATATAGAGCCGGATACATTGCCGACTGGACATACTGGGATCGCTGCGCGTTTAAGAAAGGGCCCTACAATTCATTCGAGCGCCTGGGTTGTCCCCGGAGCAACGGTTGTTGGTGACGTTTCACTTGAGGAAGAATCAAGCGTTTGGTACGGCGCCGTTCTGCGCGGCGATATCAATCGTATCATCATTGGCCCGCGCTCGAATGTTCAGGATAATGCCGTCCTCCATCTCGATACGGACTATCCCACTGTGGTGGGCGAGTTGGTCACGATCGGCCACAGCGCCATCGTGCACGCCTGCAAAATCGACAATGAAGTGCTTGTCGGGATGGGCGTCATTGTTCTTGACGATGTGGAAGTCGGCGCGCGTTCCATCATCGGGGCAAATGCGCTTGTCACCGGCGGCATGAAAATTCCGCCGGGCTCACTCGTTCTAGGGTCACCCGCGAAAATTCGCCGGCAACTTACCCTCGACGAGCAAAAGGACATCGCGCGTTGGGCGTGGAGCTACGTCGAAACAGCGAAGCAGTTCCGCGAATTTTGCTAAACGACTTGTCGCCGTAAAATCGGACAACAATACTCGCAGCATGAAAACTATTACTGGCTTCGCGTTAGCTACGCTTCTGTCCGTGACCATTCCCCAGGCGAAGTTATCGGCCGAAGAAACGCAATCCGCAGCCATGCGCGTTTATCCTCCGACAACGATCGAATGGAAGGAGGGACCACCGGCTTTGCCTCCCGGGGCGAAGGTAGCCGTGTTGGAAGGCGATCCAACAAAAGAAGGTCCGTTCGTGATTCGCCTTCAGTTTCCTGACGGTTATCGTGTACCGCCGCATACCCATCCAAAAACGGAGCGTGTCACTGTGATTTCGGGCGCGCTTTATCTCGCCACCGGAGAAGCACTCGATCGCAATAGCGCCAAAAAGCTTCCGGCCGGCTCATTCGGTTACTGGCCTGCTGGAATGAAACACACTGCCTGGTCCGAAGGAGAAACCGTCATTCAACTTCATGGCATCGGTCCGTGGCAGATCAACTATGTGAATCCTGCCGACGATCCGAGGAGCGCAAAGAAGTCGCCCTAAAAATTCTACTGATATTGTAGGGCGTCTGTGTCAGCCCCGAAAACTTTCGGGGTTCACAGAATGGAGCCGCGGGGAGGCGAGTGAGATAGACGGGCAGCTCGTTAGAGCGAGAGAGTGGGAGCGAGCGAGTCAAACGGCCTACAATTCTTTTGCAAGTTCCCGCGCGTTCTCGCGCAATAATTCGGCCGCCCGTTTCATGTTTTCTTCCTGACTCATTCCCGGTCGCGCGTTCTCGTAAACAGCGTCGAACAGCTCGCGGACCTCGCGATCTTTCGTTGCGCGCCCGACAATTGCGAAAACGGGCTTGCCGAATTTTCGCGCCAGCCGCGCCACGCCAGCAGGCGTTTTCCCTTCGAGCGTCTGGCGATCCAAACTTCCCTCTCCGGTGATCACAACATCAGCGTCTTTGATTTTCGCTTCGAGGTCGACGGCTTCCGCGACAACATCGAATCCTGGCCGAATTTTCGCGCCGAAAAAACTCATCAGGCCGAACCCGAGCCCCCCCGCCGCGCCGGCGCCAGGTTCATTGCGGTAATCAAAACCAAATTCCGTGTCTACAATGTCAGCGAGCGTGGTCAGTGCCCGTTCCAAAATGTCGATCTTATCCTTTGTCGCGCCTTTCTGCGGACCAAACACGCGCGTCGCTCCATTTTCCCCGAGTAATGGATTCTTCACATCGACTGCCGCGATTATTTTGGGCAACACGTGCTGTAGAGGCGGCTGTGTCAGCCGCCTGCTTTTTGGTCGGGCGCTTGGCACAAGCGCCCCTACAATTTCTTCAGGCACGGTGATCTCTGTGAGTTTCTCCAGCTCACTCACACCATCAGTCAATTCGTTTGCATCGGAAAAAAATCGAAAGCCCAACGCGCGCGCCATGCCGAAGCCGCCGTCGTTCGTCGCGCTGCCGCCAAGGCCGATGATGATTTCGCTCGCGCCCCGACTAACCGCGTCCAAAATCATTTCCCCAACGCCGAATGTGGTCGCGCGAAGGGGATCTCGTTCGTTTTCGGAGAGCCGTCGCATCCCGGCTGCTTCGCTCATTTCCATCAGAGCTACTTTTTCCTCGCCGATCCAGGCGTAACGCGCGTCGATCTCGCGACCCAGTGGGTCGTGTGCTTTGCATTGCACCCAGGAGCCGCCGCGCGCATTACAAATCACTTCCGCAGTTCCCTCGCCGCCATCCGCCATTGGCACCATTTCGATTTTCGCACCCGGCAGGACATCGCGCAGTCCTGTCGCGATGTTTTCCGCAACTTCCCGCGCACCAAGCGCACCTTTGAATTTGTCCGGGGCGATTAAGATCTTCATGGTTCACTGGGCAGGCGAACGCCCTATTGAGAAATTCTCAATCGATAATCGGCAATCGAAAATGGAATTACTCCCACTCGATGGTGCTAGGCGGTTTGCTGGAGATGTCGTAACAGACGCGGTTGACGCCTTTGACCTCGTTGCTGATTCGACTCGAAATGCGCGCGAGCAGTTCGTACGGAACCCGGACCCAATCAGCGGTCATGCCGTCCTGACTTTCCACAATGCGAAGCACAACGGTGTTTTCGTAGGTTCGTTGGTCGCCCATGACGCCGACTGATTGCACGGGCAGCAAAACAGCAAATGATTGCCAAACTTTGTAATACCAATCGGCGGCTTCCATCTCACTTTGCACAATCGTGTCCGCTTCGCGCAAAATGGTTAATCGCTCGGGCGTGACTTCACCAAGAATGCGGACGGCAAGGCCCGGCCCGGGGAAGGGCTGGCGATAGACAATTTCTTTCGGCAAACCGAGCTGCAAGCCTGCCTGGCGCACTTCGTCTTTGAACAATTGACGCACCGGCTCAACCAGTTCGAAATGCATCTTCTCCGGTAACCCGCCGACGTTGTGATGGCTCTTGATTACCTGGGCGGGATTCCCCTGGATCGATACGCTCTCAATCACGTCGGGGTAAAGCGTGCCTTGTGCCAGGAAGCGGAATTTGTGATCGGCGACCGGTGAACGCTGATCGGTCTTTGCGAGATCGACAATGGCGTCTTCGAACACCCGGATGAACTCGTTGCCGATAATTTTGCGTTTCTGCTCAGGATCAGTGATGCCGCGCAATTTCGACAGAAACCGCCCCGAAGCGTCGACATATTTGAGTTGGATATGAAAATTCTCGCCGAAAACGCGCTGCACAATTTCTTCCTCGCGCGCGCGAAGCAGTCCGTTATTTACGAAAATACAGGTGAGCTGGTCACCGATTGCCTTGTGCAGAAGCGCAGCGGTCACTGAAGAATCGACGCCGCCGCTCAAACCGAGCACGACCTTTTGATCGCTAACCTGTTTCCTGACGCGGGTGCAAGCCTCTTCAATGAACGACCCCATCGTCCAATCCATCGCGCAGTGGCAGATGTGATACACAAAGTTCTGCAGGATTTCCCTGCCGCGCGGCGTGTGCGCGACCTCGGGATGAAATTGTAATCCGTAAAGTTTGCGTTCCGAATTTTCCACGGCGGCAAAATCACAACCTTCAGTGGTCCCGACGACGCGAAAACCTTTTGGCAATGCGGTGACTTCATCACCATGGCTATTCCAAACATCGAGCTGGTTACCTAAGCCATCGAAGAGTTCCGATCCATTCCTGATGTGCAACATGCCAGGGCCATACTCGCGGCGTCCGGTGAAGACGACTTGGCCGCCAAGGTGATGCGCCATCAGCATCAACCCGTAACAAATGCCCAGCACGGGAATGCCCAGCGAAAAAATCTCTGGATCGATTTGCGGAGCGCCTTTGTCATAAACGCTGGCTGGTCCGCCGGAAGGAATGATGCCATTGGGTTTCAACGCGGCGATTTCCGCAGCTGGCGTGTCGAAGCGAATAATTTCCGAGTACACCTGGCATTCTCGCACACGGCGAGCTATGACCTGTGTGTACTGCGATCCGAAATCGAGGAGAAGAATCTTTGAGTGCGTTGAGGGGGCTGCCATCTCTGTGCTCTACGGATGGGTTTGTGGGACGCTATGCTCCGCGGCCGGATCGTCGGGCGATCGCTCCAATGGGCCGAGTGTTCCCTGACCGGTCACGCCCCGCTCCAATTGCCCTTGCACTTCGCCAGTCGTGCGTTGTTCCAGCGGGTCCGTGCAGCCGACCACGGCGAGGCACGCGATGACGAGCGCAATTGAAAGGCGCTTCATCTGCTCATTTTAGGAGGCCACTGATCCATTGCAAGAAGGTTGAAGCATTGAAGCATCAAGACCGCCCCCTATGTTGTCATGTTGAGCGAAGCGAAACATCTCTGATTGTCACCTTAAGTTCGCCGGAGGAACTAGTCAGAGATTCTTCTCCCGCGAGTGCGAGATCAGAATGACAATGTTGTTGCCACTTTAACGCTTCAACGCTGTAACGACTGTGATTGATCCGGAACTTTTGCTGCAAGGCTATCGGCTTGGTGTTTTCCCGATGGCCATGGAGGATGACTCGATCGAGTGGTTTTCGCCAGATCCGCGTGCCATTCTGCCATTGGACGATTTTCATGTCCCGCACGCCTTGCGACGTGTGCTGCGCAAGAAAGTCTTTGAAACAAGTATTGACGACGCATTTTCGGAAGTGATCGCTGCCTGCGCGAAACGGGAAGATACGTGGATCAATCACAAGATCATCAAGAGCTACACGCGTTTGCATGAGCTCGGCCACGCGCATTCCGTCGAAGCTTGGAAGGAAGGCAAGCTCGCCGGCGGCCTTTACGGTGTCGCAGTTGGAGGCGCGTTTTTTGGGGAATCGATGTTTCATCGGGTGACCGATGCCTCCAAGATTGCACTCGTGGCGCTGGTAGATCATTTGCGCGCTCACAAATTCGTTTTGCTCGACACGCAATGGCTCACACCGCACCTGAAACAGTTTGGAGGTCTTGAAATTTCGCGGAACCATTACCTGCACCTCTTGCGAAGGGCGGTCGAGCTGCCGCGGAAATTTCTGTAGAGGAGTTCATAACGTTCGATGCTCTGCTGTGGCCTCGGCCCTGCGGGCCGTCTGCCAAGTATCAAAAGCAGCGAAGCTGGGACCGGCCGCAGGCCGGTGGCTACAACATTCATGTAGAAGATGGCGAGCGATGGTGCCGATAATTGATAGTGCGGGAATCTGACCGATATTACACGCTCAAATGGTTGGTTGGATTTTAAAGAAGATTTTGGGGTCAAAGAACCAGCGCGAGCTGAGGCGTCTCATGCCAATCGTGCGCCGAGCCAACGAACTGGATGAACAGTTCAAGAGCTTGTCCGACGATGACTTGCGCGCGAAGACGGCGGCCTGGAAG
>JBGPNR010000065.1:0-8559 GCA_041487635.1 Candidatus Udaeobacter sp.
CGGCTCAAGAAGCAGAGGATAATCTTCGGGACTATATTCGAGATCTGCGTCCTGGACGAGAATGAAATCCCCAGTCGCAGCCGCGAACCCGCTGCGCAGGGCCGCTCCCTTGCCCTGATTCACCGGATGATAAATGATCCGATCAACCATTGACGACAGTCTCTCCCGGAGGAGAGTCTGCGTTCCGTCCTTTGAGCAATCATCCACGACAATAATCTCTCTGCTCTTCAAGGGTGCGTTGCAAACTGCCTCAACGATCTTCTCGATCGTGTCCTTTTCATTGTAACAGGGGATTACGATTGAGACTTTCATCTTTACAATCCAGGCGAAGTTTCACCCGGGCAGCCACTCTGTCGTACTCTCGATAACGCAATTTCGCTGGAGAAAAGGAACGGCTGTGCTTGACTGATAGGTTCGACATTCTTCGTCAGAATGCCTGCGCAAGTTATCAAAATTAGCGGTGCCCGCCAGCACAATCTCAAGAACCTCCATGTGGAGATTCCACGGGAGAAGTTTGTCGTCATCACAGGCCTGAGTGGTTCGGGGAAATCCTCGCTGGCTTTCGACACTCTTTATGCCGAGGGGCAACGCCGATACGTGGAGAGTCTCTCTGCTTATGCGCGGCAATTCCTTGATCAAATGGAAAAGCCGAATGTCGATTTTATCCAAGGACTCTCTCCTGCGATTGCGATCGAGCAGCGCAGCGCCGGCGCCAACCCTAGATCGACAATCGCGACCACGACTGAAATCTACGATTATCTGCGGGTCCTCTTCTCCGCTGTGGGGCAGCCGCACGATCCGCTTACCGGCCGGCCACTGAGCCGCCAGACGCCTCAGCAGATTGTCGATCAGATCCTCGCGTACGAAGCGGGCTCCAAAATCATTGTGGTGGCGCCCCTCATCGAGAATCAGCCGGGCGAGTTCCGCGATGTGATCGAAAAGCTCAGGCGCGAAGGATTCGTTCGCGCGCGCATTGATGGCCAGCTTATGGAGCTCGATCGCCCCGAGCCGATCCGGCTCAACAGGAACAGGCGGCATACGATTGAGGCGGTGATTGATCGATTGGTCATTCGCGAGGGAATTCGCGTGCGCCTGACAGATTCAATTGAGACTGCGCTCAAATTGGGTGGCAATCGCGTTGTCGTGCTGCGAGAAATTTCAGCGGACGCCCAACATCCACCGTCTAACATCGGATCAGAGCAGTGGGAAGAACTGCGGTACTCCACGGATTATGGAAACGCTGAGACGGGATTCACGTTAAGCGATCTAACTCCCAGACATTTTTCCTTTAACAGTCATCTCGGGGCATGCCCGGCTTGCCATGGGCTCGGCACGCAATTGGTCTGCGATCCAGACCTGATGATCTCCGATCCTGGCAGAACGCTGGCCGAAGGGGCAATCACGCCTTGGCGACGCGGGACAAAGCGGATGCAAGCATACTATCGGCATCTGCAAAAGGCGCTGGTAAGACATTTTCACGTCGATGAAGACGTTCGGTTTAGCGATTTGCCAGAACGATTTAAGCAAGCCCTTTACTTTGGCACCGATGGGACAGCGATTGAAATGGGCCTTAGCGACAACGGAGAACAGAAAGTCGCAAAACCATTCGAGGGACTAGTGCCGCAGATGCAGCGGCTCTACGAGGAAACGCAAAGCGAATTCACCCGTAACCGCATTCGCTCGTTCATGACGCGCGAACCCTGCAAGGTGTGCAATGGAGCGAGGCTTAAGCCGGAAATCCTCGCTGTTACGATCAAAGATCGAAATCAACGCGAATTGAACATTCACCAGTTCAGTGAGCTTACGATCGAAGCGGCCGCACGGTTTGTTTCAGACCTCGAGCTAACTCCGCAGCAACAAACTATCGTGAGCGATGTGGTGCGTGAAATTCAATCGCGATTGCAATTCCTCGTTGAAGTTGGGCTCGGTTATCTCACGCTTAATCGCCAGAGCGGCACGCTCTCCGGGGGCGAAGCACAGCGGATTCGATTGGCGACACAGATCGGCTCCGGCCTTGCTGGAGTGCTTTACATTCTGGACGAACCAAGCATTGGGCTGCACCAGCGCGACAATGGTCAGTTGCTGGGGACCCTGCACCGCCTGCGTGATCTCGGCAATTCCGTCATCGTAGTTGAACACGATGAAGAAACGATCCGGGCGGCCGACCACATCATCGATCTCGGGCCCGGGGCGGGCCCGCGTGGAGGCGAAATCGTAGCGCAAGGGAAACTCAACGACATCGTGTCTGCGAAGAATTCTTTAACCGGCGATTATCTTTCTGGCCACGCGCGAATTTCCGTTCCAAGACAGCGCGTCAAACCGCGACCCCGCAACCAATCCGAAGGCTGGCTAACACTGGTCGGAGCGACGGAGAACAACTTGAAAGATATTACGGTTTCCTTCCCGCTCGGCTGTTTGACTTGCGTCACCGGTGTCTCGGGCAGCGGTAAATCCACTCTGGTGGACGACATTCTGCGGCGCGCGCTGTTTCGGCGTTTCTATAATGCGAAGGAAAAACCGGGCGCGCATGGGGCCATTCGCGGAGTGGAACAGATCGACAAGGCGATTGTGATTGACCAGAGTGCAATTGGACGAACGCCACGCTCAAACCCCGTCACCTACACGGGCGCATTTACGCCGATTCGCGAGCTATTCAGCCAGCTGCCTGTGGCGCGAGTGCGTGGTTACGACGCCGGGCGTTTCAGTTTCAATGTTAAAGGGGGCCGCTGCGAAAATTGCGAAGGGGGCGGATTAATCAAGATCGAGATGCACTTTCTGCCGGACGTGTACGTCGAATGCGAAGTGTGCCATGGGCAGCGGTACAACCGTGAGACACTCGAGATCACTTACAAAGGTAAAAATATTGCCGATGTTCTCGATATGACGGTGGATGAGGCGGCGCGCTTTTTTCGTAACGTGCCCAGCATCTCGGAAAAGTTAAACTCATTGCTCGACGTAGGTCTCGGTTATCTGCGACTTGGCCAAGCCGGGACAACTCTCTCCGGCGGGGAAGCCCAGCGCGTAAAGCTCGCCGCGGAGCTTGCCAAAAAGGCAACCGGGCGCACCCTTTACATTCTCGATGAGCCAACGACAGGATTGCATTTCGCCGACATTGAGAAATTGCTGCAAGTGCTAATGAAGCTGCGCAACGCGGGTAATACGGTAATTGTGATTGAACACAATCTCGAGATGATCAAGTGCGCCGACTGGATCATCGATTTGGGACCTGAAGGTGGCGAACGTGGCGGCGACCTCGTCGGAACCGGTCCGCCGGAGGAGATCGCAGCACTTCCAGCGAGTCATACGGGACGATATTTGCAGCCAATGCTGGAGAAGAAATGAGCCTAAGAAAAATAGGACTCAGTTGTCTGCTTGGCATTGGGGCGCAATTCGCCCGCGCGGATATTTCTGGTGAGGTTGCTGAAGCGAGCGCGCCGCTGGCACAGGGCGTTCCGGAAGTAGCAGTCGCGAGGTTGCAGGCGCTGTTAAATAAAAATGTGCCTGAAACCGAATGGCGCGTCGTCGCCGAGAAACTTGGCGAAGCGCAAGTGGCTGCAAGAGAGCCAGAGGATACGCTCGTTTTGTTGGCAGACCCTCGATTACGCGAACTTCCATGGGCCAAGTTCTGGCGCGCGCAAGCCTTGGCCGGCGTGAACCGATGGGCGGACGCACTGCCGTTGTATGAGGAACTGACGACGGACCGAGCATCGGCCTTTTTTGGAGCAGCCGTATTTGGCACGGCTGAGATGCTGCGCGCGTTAGGAAAGCGGCAAGAAGCGCTGAGAAAATTTAACCTCCTGCTCCGCGACAAAGAATGGGCTACCCGAGCGCAGCTACGAGCGGCCGAACTCTACATTGAAATGTCCGATGCTCCTAATGCACGGCGCCTCCTGGCAGAAATGCGACCGACATTGGTGGCAGAGCGTAGAGAACGGCGAGTATTGCGCGGTCGGCTGGAGCTAATCTTGCGGCGGCCTGAGAGAGCAATCGGCATGTTTCAAGGGCTTCTGAAAAGGCCGGAGGGAGCGCCTCATGCCACGTTAATCGCGGCGCTGTTCGGTATAGCCGACGCACATATGCAACTAAAGACGCCGGAAGTTGGAGATGACGTCTTGGAACAATTTATCGATCGTCACCAGGCCGACCCTGATCTCCCGCTTGTCTTCGAAAAATTGGATGCTCTGTATCGCGCGGAGCGCAAACCGTCCCGCAGTGAACTGGAGAAATGGGTGCGCAGGCCGGAACAGCCACGGCGCACATTTGCCCGATGGTATCTGGCTCGCATGGAAACTCGCACTGGGCGCAGGGAGCGAGCCCAGCAATTATTTTCCGATCTGCAACGCACGAGTACCAAATCCCCGGCGATCGCACCGGCTCTGCTTGAGTTTGCGCAATTTGAAGTGGACGACGGGCATTTGGATGAGGCGATTACGATTTTGGACGAGGCGCGCCTGCTGCATCCCGAGCCGACTTTGCTGGCCCGGATCAATTTTTTGTCCGCCCAAATGAATTATCTGGCGAAGCGATTTGACACAGCGACGGCAGGTTTTGAACAAATCGCGCATTCCAATTCGCCCTGGACAAAAATTGCCCTGCTTAATGCATCCAGCGGCTGGCTACAACTTGGCAACCACGCTCGTTTCGCAGCTGATTACAGTGAGCTGGAGAAGCAAGGCGGCGACGAAGAGGCGCGCGCGAATTTACGGTTAGAGGAAGGTTTGATGCAGGCGGCGAAGGGCGATAAGAGAGCGGCAGCATCGCTGCAGCAGTTCATTCGTGATTTTCCCAAAAGCCCGCGCGTGTCGGAAGCTTGGGTGGGCCTGGCTGAGCTGGCTTTTCACTCCTCTCCGCCGCGGTTCGATGAAGCGCGAAAAAACCTGGCTCGTGCAGCCGAGTCGAGGCCAACCGCAGCGGCCGCCGAGCGTGCGGATTATCTCAGCATCTGGGTGGAAGAATCAGCGCCCGGAACCGAGACGAAAGTGATTGATCTGGCAAAGCGCTTTCTGGAGCAGCACGCGCTTTCACCATTCGCTGCCGAAGTTCGAATGAAATTAGCGGAGCTTTTTTACCGGCGCCAGGATTTCGCAAACGCGCAGACGCAGTTCGAAATTATCGCGCAACAGAATCCCGACGACTCTCTCGCGGAAAGAGTACTTTTTTTTGCTGCAGAATCAGCCATGTCGAGTATGGGTGAGCATTCACTCGATCGGGCGATTGTTCTTTTTGATCAGGTCGTGCAGAAAAACGGACCCCTGCGGTGGGCCGCACGCAATGAACAAGCCGTAATCGAACGCAAGCTTGGCAAGCCGAAAGATGCTCTCGCCTTGTACGAGGAGGTACTAAAGAGCGATGCTGGCCTGTCCGACAAACGCGAGGCACTTTGCGGGAAAGGGGATATTTTCTTTGAGGCCGGAGCAACCGCCCCGAATAGCTACCAGCGCGCGATTGAGACCTACGACCAATTAGCCTCCGATAAAAAGGAGCCGATCGACTGGCGCAACCAAGCGCTCTTCAAAAAGGGATTGTGCCTGGAAAAGAAAAGTGATCGAGCCGGCGCGCTTGCAACGTTTTACGAGATTTTGGAAGACGAAGGGCGGCCGGACCAGCGGCGCGAGCTTTTTTGGTATTACAAAGCTGGATTTAACGCTGGTCGATTGTTGGAGGAAGATTCAAAGTGGGAATCTGCGGCTGCTATCTATGATAAGCTCGCTGCGGCCGGAGGCGGCCGAAGCGAAGAAGCAAAAGCGCGTCTCAACAATCTTCGACTCGAACATTTTCTTTGGACCGACTAAGTCCTCGGTTGCTTCAACTGTCTATTCTTTGTCCCGCAAAGCTGATGGAATAAGCTTGCAACAATCGTTGGCGGGGCGCACAATCACGGCATGAAATTAGAACGCAGACCGAGTCGCTCATGCGCCTGGTCGGTTCGATGTGCAACCGTAGTGCTCGTACTCACGTTTTGCACATCGGCGTTCGCTGCTGATCCGAGCAAGAATGTGGTGGTGCTCCCGGCAACACAACAGCCAGTCACAAAAACCGTAAGGAAAATGTGCTTCGTTGTGGAGTCGGGTTCCAAAATCCCGCAGTCTTGCGATCGGCTCGCCGCGATCCCGACTACCGCTAACGCGATGACGATTTACGGCCACCGTCCGGGGAGATAACAAAAACTCTCGACGATTTCGCCGGTTGCTGGCGCGCCGCAATGTGCGCAGCGCGAGGGCGAGATTGCATTTTTGCGTGCCAAGCCATTAGTCGGCGCAGCCGCGCGTCAACCTTTTCGATTTGGATGCTTCTCAGCCTCGCGCAGGCGCGCGGCCAAATTTTACTCGCGAACGCTTTCGGAGTTAGCTGCGTGGCTTGGCGAGGCAGGAGTTTGCTGTCGCAAGCACCGATTTGTCATCGTTATCCCTCAGGCCGGCGAGGAAACCGTGAATTCGGCGAAACGATTGACGCAAGAACAGATCGGCGGCGGCGTGATCCGGCGCAGCCGCATCTCCATTTCGACGCGCGAAGTGGATTTCGCTGTCCTGACGACTGAGGACACAAGTCGAGGCGAACAGATCCATCGCCGCATTCGCGATCCGCTCCTGGACAAGCTGCATATCCAGAATCGGCTCGCGATAACTAATCAACGCGCGGTTCACGGCAAAATTAAAATGCCGGATCAAGCGGCCAAGCTGTCGCGCATGGCCGCGGAGCTGCTCGCTTTGCACGGGTACATCAGGCACGCGAATCGTCGCGCTGAGCCGGTTCTTTCCGGCCGCCCACGCTTTGCTCATCCCATCGCGCGACGGCTTCATCATCGTGTCGTAGATTTCCTTGAACTCCATGCCCGGCCCGCGCATTCCCACCAGCGCGATAAATGAGGTGAGCACTTCGTTTGCACCTTCGCCGATCTGGTTAATCCGTGCGTCGCGCAGCATTCGCTCCAGTGCAAGATCGACAAAATATGCCGAGCCGCCATAAATCTGGAATACGTCGTTGATGCATTCCCAAAGACGCTCCGTCGTGAAGACCTTTAGCATCGCAGTCTCGAGCATGTAATCTTCCAGACCGCGGTCGATGAACGACGCTGTGACGGTCGTCATGGATTCCATCGCATAGGCATCCGCAGCGATCCGCGCGATTTTCTTTTTGACCAAATGAAAATTACCGAGCGTCTTATTGAATTGTTTCCGCGTGTTCGCGTGCTTGATCGCCAATTCCAGACACGTCTTGGCCGCGCCGGTGCAGCACGCGCCGAAAGTTGTGCGGCCGAAATCGAGCACCGTCAGTGCGACTTTAAGACCTTTCCCCAGCGGTCCGAGAATATTTTCCTTCGGAACTCTAACGTCCCGCAACGCGAAACGGCCAGTTGCTGTGCCGCGGATTCCCATCTTTGGCATTCGCTCCTCGAGCATCTCGAATCCCGGCATGTCAGGCGTGACCAGAAAAGCCGTAATCGCAGTTTTGTCCGACCCGGGCACTGGCGTGCGCGCCATCACCGTGAGTTCGTGCGCGATCGCCGCGTTGGTGATATAGCGTTTTTCGCCGTTCAAAACGAAATGCGAGCCGTCCTCCGTTGGGCGCGCCTGCATCTGCACGTTTGCCGCATCCGATCCCGCTTCTTTTTCAGTCAGCGCGAATGCACCCAGCTGTTCGCCAGTGACTAATTTCGGAAGCCACTTCTGCTTTTGCTCGTGCGTTCCAAAAAGCAGCAACGCGCGAATGCCGATAGAGTGATGGGCGTTCACAAAAACCGAGGTCGAAGCACAACGGCGGCCGATTTCTTCCAGCACTTTGCAGTTGGCCATCTGCGAAAAGCCGTGTCCGCCATATTCCTTCGGCGCCGTGATCCCGAGCACGCCCGTGCGGCCCAGACCATCGATCACGCTCCGCGGAATGTCTGCCCGCCGATCGATCTCCGCCGGGTCGAGATCTTCGTCCAAAAATTTGCGGAGTTCGGTGAGCGTATCGTCCAATTCGGTCTGTTGCGCGGCGGGAATACGGGGATAAGGCATAACCCAATCCGAAACGAAATGACCTTGGAACAGTCCCTTGGCGAAACCGAGCGCCTGCGGCCCTGCAAAAAGCAGTTCCTCAGCTTGTTCAATTTCTTTCTGTCGCTGCGCGTCGAGTTTATTCATTGATGTCGCCTGGAGAAAAGGCGCGACGAATTGTAGCCGTGGCGGCTCGCCTGTCCAATCAGCTGCAACGGCCGTCTGAAAACCCGAGGGTCAGCAATCTGAGGATGTTGGTCCGGGGCTTAGGATTTGGAGCTTTGTTCTCAGCTACAACCCTGACTTGTGCCGCATTCAGTGCAAACGCCGCATGCGCCGGCGCGGATGACTTTGTCGCTACCGCATACCGAACAGGTGATTCCCATGAAGATGCTGCCAAGTGCGACCATGACCCGCTCGGCATGGCCATTGCCATTCCCGCTGTGTTCCGGAGTGCCGGGATTGTTCGTGATCACGTCGATCACTTCTTTGTCGGCCGTGTGAGCCAAATCAGTGACCGGCCGGTTTACAGCTTTTTTCTCGATCTCGACAATTTCCTTGAGCGGTAAGTCGGGCTGCC
>JBGPNR010000066.1:0-8557 GCA_041487635.1 Candidatus Udaeobacter sp.
CTCAGGAATGCTGACCGGCTTCGCAAGAAACGGATGCCCTTGGATACTGAGGCCACTTTTTGTCTCAGCTCGAGTTACCAGCGCCGTAAGAAATATGATTGGCGTGTTTTGCAATTCAGGGTCGGCTTCGATCCGTGCTGCTACTTCGCCTCCGTCGGTCTCTGGCATCGCGATATCAAGCAAGATTAGATCCGGCCGAAAATTCCGGGCGCTCCGATAAGCCTTGGTAGCGTCGTTTTCTTCGAGCACGAGATAGTGCCCCGTTCTTTCGAGAAGAACTTTCACCAAGTGAGTGGCGTCAGCGTCGTTATCGACAATCAGGATGCGCGGCATTTGTTTCACTTCCGAACCACTGTTTGAACCTGGCCAGGAGAAACCGGCGTTGGGTTCCCGGGGGAGAAAGTCTACTTCGATCACCCTGTTCATACTTTCGATTACGCTGTTTCCTGGCTTTCTTAGCTGGTCAGCCAGGTGAAGAACCATGCACCGAGCAATCCGAGGATTAAGCCAGTTAACGGGCTGGAAATGGCGAACCAAAGTGGAATCGCCTCTCGCAAGGAGAGCCAATCTCGTCTTCGAAGACGCCAAGGCGCGGGTTTTATTGCATTCACACTCATGATTTTTTTACGGTAGGTTAATAGGCGACCGGTCGATCGTTTTTCGGCGAAGAAAGTCCGAGCAACTCAGCAAGGCGCGATTCGTAAGATTCGCACGTCGGACAATCGCCGTTGGCCTCAACCCATTCTGGATGCTCTACGCGTAAAGCATCGTGAATCTGACGCTGAAGCTCAGCGTAAGAGTGGATCTCACCGCCCGTCGGAAGAGTGTTCGTTTTCACGATGTGAAAAATCGGCTCTGAACAGACCACCGCTATTTCGCGTACGCAGGATTTTTGATTACTACTCGCGAGGTGGATCGCACTCCCTCTTTCGAGATAGAACGGCGTCTGACACAGACGCCCGTACAATCGGTGAATGCGCCTACAATTGAATCAGGCCGCGTCGCGTCGCGCTCGCGACGGCTTCGGTGCGGCTGATGACATTCATCTTGGCGAAGATCGCCTTCACATGCGATTTTACAGTGCCTTCACTGATAAAAAGGGCGGAGCCGATCTCTTTGTTGCTCTTTCCTTGCGCCATCAGTTTGAGTACATCGATCTCACGTCCGCTCAACGTTTCGCCGCTGACGCGCTCAGCCAGCTTGGCAGCGAGATGCACCGGAACACAGGTCTCGCCGGCGTGTACGCGACGGATGCAATCCATCAGCGCTTCGCGAGGAACGTCCTTGAGCAGGTAACCTTTCGCGCCCGCCTGAATGGCGCGGTAGATATCTTCATCGCCGTCGAACGTTGTCAGGACGATGATCCGCGCGTGCCCATCGTGGTCGCGGATTTCTTTAATCGCACCGACACCATCGAGCTCGGGCATTCGCAAATCGAGTAGCGTTACATCGGGATGGTGCTGCTTCCAAAGATTGACTGCTTCTCGCCCGTTGCCCGCCTCCGCGACGACAGTCATGACTGGTTTATGCCCGATCAGCGATACCAAACCTTCGCGCACAACGCTGTGATCGTCGGCAATAAGCACGGCGATGCGGGGCTTGGTAATTTTTGAACGGGCCGTCCCTCCCGGCGCGCTCTCGCCACTGCGAGCAGGCTGTGGTCGCGCCCTACCAGATTTGCGAGCGGCTTTCTTTTTGGATTTCACAGCACCGACTCGAGATTATAGGGCAAGGTCACGACGATCTCTGTGCCTTTGCCCCGTGCGCTGCTAATGTTTAGTTTCCCGCCCATTTGTTCGACGCGTTCGCGCATTCCGGCCAAACCAAAGCCATCATGTCGCTCTTTCACTTTGAATCCATCACCGTCGTCGCGAAGTTCCAGGTGAAGTTCTTTTGTATTGAAGATCAACTTGGTTTCAAAATTGCGCGGGTGCGCATATTTGAGAGCGTTGGTCAACGCTTCCTGTCCGATATGCAGGAGATTTTCCTGCCAAGCTAACGGCAGATGGCGCATTTTGCCACGAAGACTAAAGGTCGTGTGAAGCGCAGTTCCTGCAGTTGTGTTCTTAATGAGTCCTTTTAGCGCGTCCCAAAAGTTACCTCCTTGCAAAGCTTGTGGCCGCAGCGCGTGGACCGATCGGCGTGCCTCATTCAAACTCTGCCGCGCCAATTCGCTGGCACGTTGCAAATGCTTATTCGCTTCCTTGCGACGGCAACAGGCGATTGCATCCTCGGCCGCTTCCAATTGCACGATCACGCCGGTGAAGCCTTGCGCGAGCGTGTCGTGGATGTCTCGCGCCAATCGATTGCGTTCCCCCAAAATGGCTGCCTGACGGCTTTGCTCGGCAAATTCATTTAGTTGAATCGCTAGCATCGCCTGGTGAGCCAGCGCCTGAGCCAATTCAATCTCCTCCGGCCGATACGGCGGCCGATTGCCGTGACGAATCCCGATGAACCCTCGCACACGACCGCCCACCAGGGTTGGAATCCTCAGGAATTTCCTGGTTCCTCCAGATTTCAAGTACTCGCGGAGAGCGCTGGAGATGTTCGGATCATGGTCGATATCTTCGCAGGCGACAGGGGCTCCGGAAAAAAACAGCTCCTGAAGTCCGGGATCGTTCTTCCACGATGCAGGATTCCTGATGAATGGATGCTCCGGATCAACCTTGGCTAAATTTGTGCCCTCTGCCCATGCACGTAGAACAAGCGAATCATTCGATTCGTCCAGGAGCCAAAGGATTACGCTTTGCGCGGCCAAGAGTCGGGCGATTGTGCTGAGCATTTGCCCGACGAACTTGTCTGGTGCTGGTGCAGTGGCGAGCACATCCAGGCTGTAGGTCAGTGCCTCCACCTGCCCGCGGACGACTTGCTCCGAAGCACGCAGAGCCTCCTCAGCACGATCACGTTCAATCGCAACCCGTACGAGGTGCGTCGCTAACTCGATCAACTCGAGGTCTTGCGAGGTGGGAGTTCGCCGTTCGCGATAGTATATGCAGAAGGTTCCCAGGACTTTTCCTTTCGAAGAGAGCACTGGATTCGACCAGGAAGCCCGCAACCCGTGCTTCAACGCTGCAGCGCGATGCTCCGGCACGTCCCATAGTGGGTTAGTCGCGATGTCGGAGACTATCACCTGTGATCTCCGATAAGCCGCGGTGCCGCAAGAGCCGGCACACGGTCCGATTGGCAGACTTTCCATCTGCTGTGTCCATTCTTTGGGGAGACTCGGTCCTGCAATCGAATCCAGATGAGCACCATCGGGATTCAGCAACAAGACCGAAGCGAGCGTGCCGCTCCGCTGCTCTTCGATAAACAGGCACAATGCATTTAGGATCTCTTTCAACGCGACGCCGGTCGCGATCATCTCGAGGATCCGTTTCTCTGCAGCTAGCAAGGCTTCGGCTTTCTTCCGCTCGCTGATGTCGCGCAGGATCGCCTGGAAATATCCGCCGCGTATCGCGGAGACGGAAACTTCTACGGGGACGGTCTCCCCGTTTTTGCGCACGAATTTCCTCTCGAAGCGCAAAGTCCTTCCGGTCCTTAATTTCTCGAGTCGCTCTCGAAACATGTGGCGTTCTTCCGGCAGATAAGTGTCCGCGACTGGAGTGCCAACCAGCTCGTGCTGAGTAATTCCGGCCAGCTGAGCGCCCGCGCGGTTCCCCAAAACACAGATGCCAGTGGCATCGACGACGTAGATCGCATCGGGCGAAATTTCGATCAGGTCCCGATATTTCTCTTCGCTCTTGCGCAGTCTCTCCTCCGCGCATTTGCGCTCGGTCGCATCCCGCAGTGTGCAAAGGGTGGACAAAAACTCGCCAGTGTTGGACACGCGTGGAACAGAAGCGCCATCGAAATGGACAATCGCCCCATCTCTTGTTCTCCAGCGAACTTCGTACGTGCGCGCTTTGCCCTGAAGCAGATCCGCGAGCACTTCACGCGCAACCTGGCGGTCCTCGGGAACAAGGAGAAGTTCAAAAAGATTTGCGTCGCGTAATTTCGACTCCGAATAGCCGCTCAATTGAACGCCGCGCTGATTGATGCAAAGAATGTTCCCGGTGCGATCGAGGGAGAGGATCACATCCTGGGATAACCTAAACAGGTATTTTGCTGCGCTTTCACCATCGCAGGCTACCTGACAAGGCTCGGCTCGCGGACTGACTTTGCCCGTTGTACGACGGGATCGATTTTTCGTTTCGAATACGGTTGGCTCTGCCGCCGCGGCTTCAAGTTTCATAACAGTTTAGTCGCTGGCGCAAACGCATCCGCCAGAGGTGTCGAGCAGGATTTTGCGCGCGTGCGCATGACAAGAATCTAACAATCGCATCGGCGGCGCGCTACTTTTGTTTCCTCCCTCGAAAGAGGTGTTATGGGCTCCCTCCGCCGCGAGAGTGAGAGCGCAAAAAAGTTCGCGATGGCGACGGCGCCATCGCCGGGGCGAGAGACGCGTGCGCTCCCCAGACTAGTAGCGTTCCGCGGCAAAAACGGCTTCCGGATCGGAGCCGGAAACTCTGCCTACGGCGATCCAGCCGAAGCGACTGACAAGCGCGCCGATTAAAAATGAAATCGCTGCCAATGGAACCAATCCGAAAAACCGCAGGATCAGCGCGAGCGGGCCGTCCAAAACTTCGCCGATCCGAATTAGCCAACCCGAGCGATGCTCGTGGATCGCGCGATCAGCGGCGCCGTGCTTATCGACACTGAGCCAGATCAACAGCGCGGTCTCAACCCCGGCCGCATAAAACCCGAGGAAGTTAAGCGCAGCGATTCGGTGCCCGAGCAATTCCAACAGAGCAGCGGCGCATCCTAATCCCGCGGTTCCAAAATGAATCGGCAGCAGCGTCCGATGCAAAAACCACGCTGGAATCGCGGTAGCGCCGATCAGCACGCCAGTGTAAGTCGCGAGCAGAGTTCCGAAGATCGCCGCACAACAAATGAAGATGCCGGCAGCGACGCGCAGGAATTGGCCGAGTGTGCCTGCGAAGATCTGATGCGCATGCAATTCGAGCGCGATCAAACCCGGAACCGCGCACACGCCGAATGCGGTGAGAATCCATGCACCCATGGACATGGCTGATCTGTGTTTAAAAACGCGCAGCATGTTGAGGAAGAGATGGGGGCGGCCCAGGTCCATGATCAGCAGAATCGGCGAAAGAATTGCCCCAGCTATCGACGCGATCCACATGGCTGTGCGCGCAAGATCGAGATGATGAAAGATAGCGGCGCCACTTGCGATTACGGCCGACATTCCGGCCATTCCACCGAAGAAAAAATAAAGTGGGACTTCCCACGTCCAGACCGGCGGTTTCACCACAGCCTGACCGTAGTAGCCGGGTTTGCGCGGAATCGGGCCCCCGGCGACGTCCACGCCTTTGCCCGCAACGACGCCCTCCTTCGACGCTTGCTCGCGCATTTCCTCCAGGCGTTTTTCGGATGGCGAATTGGTTGTCATTGGAAAAACGCGAACGCCAGGAGCGTTGCGATGATTGATGCAATTGCCGTTGCGAATGCAGAAGTCCACGCCGACTTCAGGTAAATCGTTGGAATCTGCGGTTTCGGTGGAAGCCCGTAGGCTTCCGGTTCGCCGAGAATCAAAAAGAACGCGTGAATGCCGCGTACAGATGTTTCCGTTGGATCGTAAAGTTGCGCGTCGTTGTAACCGCTTTGTTGTAATTGCCGCACGCGCTCCGTTGCACGCGCGCGCAAATCATCGAGTCGGCCAAACACGATCGACTCGGTTGGACAAACCTTTGCGCAGGCCGGAACGAGTCCGCTTTTTTGTCGATCGTAACAGAACGTGCACTTAAATGCGCCGCCCGCGTCTGGCAGCGGCAATGGCCGGCGATCGATCACACCAAACGGGCACGACACCACGCAATAGCCGCAACCGTTGCAAACATCATTTTGCACGAGGATGGAGCCAACTTCCGTGCGCACGATCGATCCGGTTGGACACGCTTCAAGACAACCCGCTTCCTCGCAATGTTTGCAAACGTCGGACAAGAAAACCCAGCGGAATGGATCTTCGTCCAGCGACATCGGACCCACGATTTGATTTCCTTTCGCACGGTCCTGTTCCAGAAACATTACATGGCGCCAGGTCGACGCACCGAGATGGCCGGTGTTGTCGTAAGAATTTCCGGACCAAACATAGCCGTCATCCGGCACCTGGTTCCATTCTTTGCACGCGACTTCGCAGGCCTTACATCCAATGCAAACAGTCGGGTCGGTAAAAAATCCCACTTCAACGTTATCGCGCACGTAGGAGTGCTTCCGCTGATTCGTGCTCTGAATGCCTTCGCCGATCATCGACTGTCGATCTTTCCCTTCCAAGCCGTGACCGCCACCGGCTCAGGCGCAGGGCAGCCAAATTGAGTGTTATCGTTTTGGTCGCGGCGCGTAAAGCGCAAACCAAGATCTCAAACTCAAAGAATCGAGCGCACCACACCGCCGTCGGCGCGCAAAGCCGCGCCGTTCGTAGCCGATGAGAGCGGGCTGGCGACAAACGCAACCAGTGCCGCGACTTCATCCGAAGTAGCGAAACGTTTCAGGAGTGAAGTGGGCCGTGCTGTCGTGAAGAATTCTTTTTCCACGGCGGCAGGCGTCGCGTGTTTGGTTTTGGCCAAATCGTCGATGAATTTTTCCACGCCTTCCGAACGAGTTGGGCCAGCCAGTACCGAATTGACGGTCACGCCTGTTCCCGCGGTGGTTTCAGCCAGCCCGCGGGCGAGCGCCACCTGCATGGTTTTCGTTACGCCGTAATGGATCATTTCCACCGGAATATTTACAGCGGACTCGCTGGAGATAAAAATGATCCGTCCCCACCCGGCGGCTTTCATTCGTGGCAGATAATGACGCGACAGACGAACGCCACTTAGAAAATTGGTTTCAATGATCGTCAACCATTCCGCGTCGGTGATTTGTTCGAAATCCTTGACTTCATAAACGCCCAAATTGTTCACGAGAATATCCACGTCGGGATAGCGTTTTGTGGTTTGCGCTGCCGCATCGGCTTTGGACAAATCAAGCGCGAGCCCTTCGAGTTTCGACGTTGGGACCTTGCCGCGAATGGATGCGATGGCTTCTTTCACACGCGTCTCGGTGCGTCCGTTCACGATCACGCGAGCGCCTTCGGCGGCGAGCGCTTTGGCAATGGCCAGACCGATTCCCGTAGTAGAACCGCTAACAAGAGCGAGTTTGTTTTCTAATTGAAGATTCATAGTTATGGGTTGGCAACCTACCCTTCTCGGGTCACGGCTTATCCCGCGTTCCTTAAGCTGCCGCCAGGAACTCTGGTTCTCGAACGGCCTCTCTTTGGATGAGCGCGCGGCGCAACTTCGCCAAAGCTATGTTCTGTAGTTGGCGAATACGCTCTCGCGTAATGCCAAAGTCCTTACCGACATCTTCCAGCGTCTTCGGCTTTCCACCATCCAGACCAAAGCGCTGTGAAATGATTTTTTTCTCTCGGGGATCGAGCGCTTCAAGCAGTCCCTCCACTTCGCCGAGCAGATTCTTGTCTCGCAACAATTCAAACGGGGTCTGCGCTTCGTCGTCACCGATCACCTCGCCAAACTCCGTCGAGTCATTGTCCGCAATCGGGGCGTCGAGCGAAGCTGGGCGGATGCCGACACTTTTTAGTCGCGTAATTTTATCGCTGTCGATGCCGATCTCCTCACCAAGTTCGTCGTCCGTCGGCTCGCGGCCGAGCTCGTCGCTCATCTGGAGTGAGACGCGACGTACCTTTGCGATCTTGTCGGCGAGATGCACCGGAACTCGGATCGTCTTGCTTTGGTTGGCCAGGGCGCGCTTGATCGATTGTTTGATCCACCACATCGCATAGGTACTCAGCTTCGCGCCTTTGGTCGGTTCGAAGCGCTCAACTGCTTTGGTTAATCCAATGTTACCCTCGGAGATCAGGTCGAGCAGCGGCAGACCGAGATTGGCGTAATCCCGCGCGATGGTGACAACGAGCCGTAAATTTGCGTTGATCATCCGCTCCCGCGCCGCAGCGTCTCCCTTTTTGATTTTTCCTGCGAGCTCGATCTCTTCTTGCGGCGTCAAAAGAGGGAACTGCCCGATCTCTTGTAAGTATCTCTTCAATCCCAAATCGGTTTCATTCATGGCGGGAAGCTACTCGCCCCGGCAAGCCCATCGCTATTGCGCAAGCGTGGGATTTTTGGGTGCCACGTAGGAGTTGGTGCGCGCTACCTCTTTAGAGATAAGCGATTGCGACCTTGCCAAGGCAAACCGGCAGAGAAGATGATTTCTTTCATGAAACTATGGGCTTGGGACGAGAAGAATCTTCCTTCGATGACACACGCGATTCGCACAGCAATCGCTGCGACTGCGTCAATCATAATAGCGCGACTCGTGCAAATGCCGGAGGCTTACTGGGCCGCGATCGCGACTTTGGTCGTGATGCAATCCACTCTCGGCGCGACGCTGACGCTCTCGATTGAGCGAATCACCGCTACCGCGGTGGGGGCGTCGGTTGGAGCGCTCGAGGCAAACTACTTTAGAGCAAACCTTGTCGCGTACGCGATTGCATCGCCGTGCCCGCTCA
>JBGPNR010000067.1:0-8538 GCA_041487635.1 Candidatus Udaeobacter sp.
CTGTTTTTGCACGCGCATGAGCTTGTTGATCGTCTCAATCATATGCACGGGAATTCGAATCGTGCGCGCCTGGTCGGCGATGGAGCGCGTGATGGCCTGGCGAATCCACCACGTCGCGTAAGTAGAAAACTTATATCCTCGCCGGTATTCGAATTTCTCAACCGCCTTCATCAGTCCCATATTTCCTTCCTGGATCAGATCGAGAAAGGAAAGACCTCGATTGGTATATTTTTTTGCGATGGAAATAACGAGACGAAGATTGGCCTCCACCATTTCGGTTTTGGCCTTGAACGCCTGGCGCAGCCAACCTTTCAGCGTCCGATACTCTTCGGCATAGTCAGAAAGCGAAAACCACAGGCTCTTTTCTAACTCACGGATTTTGTTCTGAAGCTGCAGCCGCCTTTTTTGGCTGCGAGGATTTTTCGCAATCTCAGTTCGCAGGTAAAGCGACGTGTGGTGCGCGTCGTCCGCCAGATGCACAAATTCCTCCGTGACTCTTTGTTTGAGGTAAAAATGTGGATAAATCCTCTGCAGAGAAGCCATCTTTCTTTGCAAGCCCCTCACGTTATGCGGCCGCTTTTTTGAGGAGTTACGTGCAAGCTCGCAAAATTGCTGGCTCACCGACGTGCTTAGTTGTTCCACCTGTTTGCACAGACGAGGGAGCTTCTTCATGTATCTTTCGCGGCTCTCGATTTTCTTATCGAGAATTACCCGGTCGAACCGTTCGCGGCCCTCGAGTAGCTTGCGGGCGAGATCCAGATGGCCGCGCGCGACAAAGCCAAAGCGACTGATGTGCTTCTGCACCATCGCTTCGGCGTCTTCAATTCGTTTGGATATTTCAACTTCCTGTTCCCGGGTTAGAAGTGGAACCTGACCCATCTGCTTGAGATACATCCGCACCGGATCGTCGAGGATATCAACCTTTGTTTCCGGTCTCTCATCTTCCTCTTCGTCCTCGTCTGCATCTTTCTTGCCATCCTTATAGCGATCCACTTCGGACGCTTCGATAATGTCGATCTCCAGGCGGCGCAGCCGCGTCAGGATCAGATCCAGTTCATCGGCGTCGGTGACCCCTTCGGGCAATGCCTCGTTTAGATCGTCAAATGTGAGGTAGCCTTGTTCTTTTGCCAGCTTGATCAGTTCGCGAATGCGATTCTGCACTTCAATAGCCGAATACAAAACAGACGCGGGCGCGATCCCTTCTGGCTCAGACAATAGTCCATTAGCAGATCGCTTTGGTGCCCGCGTGACGCGCGCCATTTTCAGGGTAGTAATTCGTCGCTGTCTCTTCAGATTCGCTCGCACCGCAACATGTCTTTTTGCTACACGGCGCTTAGTTTTGCTGCGGTTAAGCCGTTGTGCCGACGACTGTCGGCTGCCTCCCCTTCGTTTCGAATGCCTGGCCAAGATTATACGGTTAGATTTGACTAAGACGTTCGATCTTCCCGGGCTCTAGATCGACAATTAATTGTCGGCCGGGCCGGCGGGCTGCGAAAGCTCGTGGAGCTGTTCCTGCAGGTCAAGAATTTGTTTTTGCAAATTTATGATGTCCCCGGTGCTTAGCTCCGGTAGCCTTAAACGATTCTTTGCGATGTCGAGCTGACGCCGCAACGCCGCCTGCCGAAGCCGCAGCCACGGAACAGCGACCGAGTTCGGAGGCGTCTTGAGATGAAGCCAACTCGAAATGATGTCCTCTTCCTCCGGTTCAAGGGTAGCCAAGAACGCGCTCAGGGAAGCGGAATCGTTTGGTCGCACTTCGCTTTCGAGAATTCGCTCTAGAAAGTAGGTGCTCGGTAATTGCGATAGCACCTCGCGCCAGCTCTGAGTTCGAAGAAATTGATGAGCTTCCTCGCTGCGCAATGCCAGTATGCAAAGAAGTGCGATATCATTTGGTGGCACCAGTTGTTGGCGCCGCTCTGTTGTCACTTCACTTGGCCCCTTCCGTACTTGTTTCGGCACTAACGCTGCGAACGCCGAAGCCGAAACGGCAAGCCGCGCACTTATTTTGCTGATGACTTCTCCGCGCATCACCAGGTCATGCACATGAGATACTGTCTCAGCCAATGTTCGCGCTACCTCCATCTTCGCGCTTAAAGAATTAAGATCGACATCGGCTGTCTCGCGCTCGATCCAATAATCAAAAAAATCGCGCGCGTCTGCTATGCGCTTCTCAAAGGCAGTTTTGCCTTCACGCCGGACGAGGGAGTCCGGATCTTCGCCCGCCGGCATTTCGGCTATGCGCACAATCAAATCATTCTGAAGCAGGGCATCGAGCGAACGTTCGGCGGCTTTCTGGCCTGCTGCGTCGGCGTCAAAGCAAAGCACAACTTCATTGACGAAGCGTTTTAAGACACGTGCCTGGGCCTCCGTAAACGCGGTCCCCTGGGGCGCGACGACATTCGTGATTCCAGATTCGAAGAGACTGATTAAATCAAGCTGCCCTTCGCACACAACTGCACAGTCAGCCTCAATTAGGGCGCGTTTACTCTTGTCCAGACCAAAAAGTACGCTGCCCTTTCGAAAAAGCGCCGTTTCAGGCGAGTTCAAATATTTCGCGGCGCCCTCCTTGTCTTGCAGAAGGCGTCCACTGAAAGCGATTACTTCACCGACGTCGTTGCAAATCGAGAACATGATTCGTCCACGAAAACGATCGTATGATGCAGTAGCGTGCGCCGCCCCCTGCGCACTTACCGACCGCTGAGACCCAGTCGAGTCGCTATCGTCCTTCACTTTGACGAGTCCGCTCGCGATGAGGTCGCGCACATCATAGCCGCGAGAGCGCGCCCAGCTACCGAATGCATCCCACTCATCAGGCGCGTAGCCAAGTTGCCAGCGCTTCGCGATCTCCACTGTAATCCCTCGGGACCGCATATATTCTCGCGCCGCTTTGCCTACTTCTCTTTTGATAAGATTTTCGTGGAACCATTGCGCAGCCTCAGCATGCAACTTGAGCAAACGCTGGCGCAATTCGCGTTGCCGCTCTTCATCGCCCGCCCCACGCCCGCGCGACTTCTCGACCACCGTAATGCCAGCTCGCGCCGCGAGTTTGCGGACGGCGGTGGGAAAATCGACATGCTCGTAATCCACCACAAACCGGAAGACGCTCCCGCCTGCGCCGCAGCCGAAACAATGAAACGTTTGCCGGCTCGGACTCACCATGAACGACGGCGTCTTTTCCTGATGAAAGGGGCAGAGCGCCTTGAAATTGGTTCCCGCGCGTTTCAGGGGAAAATATGAACCAATTACTCCGACGATATCGTTCGCGGCCGCGATTTGCTCGATCGTTTCCGAAGGGATCGTTCCCATGCGCGCCTAATTATTTTTACCTCGTTTGATTTTTGAAGCGATGGCAAACTTACGCAGTGCGGTCTGTTGTCCAAGCTGTGAGAATCAAATTGCTAATCTCGTTTCTGATTTGCTCTTTGGCAGGCGTCGCGCCTGCTTTAGGGCGCGAGGCGATTCGTAAAGGCGATGTGGCCGTTGTGCCACTGCGTGGCGAAGTTGCGCCCGCGCTATTGGCATTTTTGCGGCGCGCGGTAAAAACAGCCGAGACCAGTGAAGCCTCCGCCATCGTTTTTGACATGAACACGTACGGCGGTCGGCTGGATACGGCGGCTGATATCGTGAACGCGCTCAATCAATCTAAGATCCCGACTTACACCTTCATCAATACAAACGCTGGATCGGCTGGCGCGATTATCGCCATCGCCACGCAACACGTTTTTATGGCGCCGGTGAGCGCCATTGGCGCCGCGGCGCCGATTCTTCCTACCGGTGAAGATCTCCCGGCAACCGCCAAGGAGAAGACGATTTCGTATTGGTCGGCGCTTATCCGTGGCTCGGCCATCAAGAACGGTCACAACCCCGATATCGCCGAAGCCTTCATGAACAAAGATAAGGAAGTAAAAATCGGCGACCGCGTCATTCACCCCAAGGGCGCGGTCCTGACTTTTAATGCGCAGGAAGCAACTGAAAAGATCAATGGCAAACCTTTGCTCGCAGAAGGGGTTGTTGATTCGATTGCCGATCTCACGAAAAAAGCCGGCCTCAAAGGCAACATCGTCACGATCGAGCCAACCGGCTTCGAACAAATCGCGTTTTGGATTACTGCGCTTGCACCGTTGCTACTGCTCGGCGGAATTTTTGGAGCGTATCTCGAGTTCAAAATTCCTGGCGCGACGTGGCCGGGAGTTATCTCTGCAATGTGTTTCGCTCTCTTTTTCCTGGGGCATTATCTAGCCGGGCTCGCCGGCTGGGAAGTGGTCGCGCTATTCCTTCTCGGAATGGTTCTCGTCATGATCGAGATACTTTTCTTCGCGCATAGCACGATCGTTTTCGGTGTCGTCGGCGTGTTTCTAATGCTCGCGTCATTGCTCTGGACAATGATCGATCGATATCCGGGACAGAACTTTTTTCCGACTGGCAAAATGCTCGCGGTGCCGTTGCTCAACATGTTCATCGCAATTGTGGGATCATTCATTCTTATCGCCCTCCTCGCGCGGTATCTGCCGCGCACGAGCCTTTATCGACGATTCGCCTTGATGGACTCAAATCCACCGGGCCCATCGCTGGCTGGCGTACCACGACAATTCGCGACCGCACTCGCGCTGACACCCGGAGACCACGGCACTGCGGTGACAGTCTTGCGACCCAGCGGAAAGGCGCGTTTCGCCGATCGAATCATCGATGTTGTCACCGAAGGCGAATTCATCGCCCCCCAAACATCCGTGACCGTCATACAAACCGACGGAATGCGAGTCGTCGTGAAGAGCGCGGCGCAAAGCTGAACAGCATTAGCCGCCAGCTACGACTCGAACAAATTCGATGCGATCGCCTTCAGCTAGTGGGCGCTCTGCCCATTCATGTCGATGCACGGCGAGGCCGTTGTGCTCCACCAAAATCGATTGCGGCGGCAATTGATAACGATCGATTAGCTCTGCGATCGTTTTGGCGTCGCGTGGATCGACTGATTCGCCATTAAGTGAAATCGTCATGGCTTTGCCACGTTATATCGATTCACGTTTCAGCATCGTTAGCGAATCACCGAATCCCGCCAGTTCTTCGTCGGTTCGTTCAACCCTGGGCGTTCGAAGTTTCTCCTCATGGGCCGCAGAGAGCCTGGTCCCAATCTTTCCAGACCGGCTCAATGCCACGGCGACGAAGGACAGCGGCGATTTCCGCCGGGGAACGTTCGTCGCTGATCTCGAATTGGCCGGTGGCGAATTCGTCTTCGCCGTCCTGGTATTCGGGCGCAACGATGCGACCGCGGACGGTGCGATGAAGATGTTCGCGGCCTTGCCGGGTATAACCGCCAGGCTCGGTGTGGCTACCAGCACTCATCATTGTTACGCCGATCAAGGCCAGCGAATCCCGCAGGGTCGCACGCTCACGGGTGCTGAGCACGATGCCAAGCTGCGGAAAAGTAATCCGCAAGGCGCAGACCAGCTGAGCCAACTCGCGATCCGTCATCGAGAAAAGCGGACGGAAACCGCCAGCCGCCGGGCGCAACCGCGGCAGGCTCACTGTGATTTGCGCCTGCCAGCAATGTTTAAACAGATGTTCCAAATGCGCTGCGAGCGCAATGGCTTCGTCCCGCCAACGCGACAAACCAATCAACGCGCCGATGCCGAGTCGGCGAAACCCAGCAGCATACCCGCGCTCGGCGCAATCGAGCCGAAAATTGAAATCGCGTTTCGGACCGGCAGTATGCATTTCGGCATAGACGCCGCGATTGTATGTTTCCTGATATACAACGAGACCCTCCGCGCCGGCCTCGACAATCGGTATGTAATCCTCCGTTTTCATCGGACCGACCTCGATCGAAATCGATGAAAAATCCGGCACGAGCGCGCGCACGCATTCAGCGAGATAATCCGAGCTCACAAATTTCGGATGCTCGCCCGCAACGAGAAGGATTTGGCGAAATCCCTGACGAGCGAGATGCTGGGCTTCGGCGACGACTTCAGCCACCTCGAGTGTGACACGGAGAATGGGATTATCACGCGAGAACCCGCAATAGTGGCAGTTGTTGATGCATTCGTTGGAAAGATAAAGCGGAGCAAACAGACGCATCGTACGTCCGAAGTTTTGCAGCGTTAGCGAATGGGAAGTTTGCGCCATCGCTTCGAGCTCCTCGTCGGCTTTTGGCGCGATCAGATGCTCAAATCGCTCGACCAACTCCGATTTCTTCAGAGCCAAATTGTCAAGAGTCCCGATGAATGACATCAGAATAATTTCGTGCGCAGGCCTGCATTCGCAAACGCAATCAACACTTTGATTCATCGAATCCCAACTAGCGGTTCAGCGATTTGAAAGCCGCCGCTCCTTCCCTGCGGCTACAAAAAAAAGCGGCGTCCGGTGTTCCGGACGCCGCTGTAGCAATGTTCTTGCGGACGGCTTAGAAGGCGAAATTTACGCCCGTGCGGGCCATGCCGAAGTTGTTATTGCTCCCGTCCACAAAATTCCAGCTAAAGTCACTGACCCAACCGATATGCGGCGTAAGGCGAATTTCCAAGCCGCCGCCGACCTGGCCCAATGCCTTCGTCTCGCTATCTGTATGACCAACCGTCTGGACAATGTCGAATCCTTCTCCGGGTTCGATAAACCGCTGATCGATTCGCTTCTGACCACCGCCAAAAATTGCGCCGCCGCCGCCAAAAATGTAGGGCGAAAAGCGCGAACAGTGAAATGGATAACGCAACGTCAAAGTACCCAACACAGCACCGATGGCGTTGCTCTCGTGAGTAACGCTGTTCTCAAAAACGTTGTCGCTGAAATCGACGAAGATATTTTGGCGTGCCTGCCTCGCATCAACCGCCCAGCCTTCAATCCCGACACCGAAGTAACGGTGAAAGAAGTATTTGAGATCGATGCCACCGCCCCAAGCGTGATCGGCCTCGATATAGCGGTCATTTTGCCAATTGTTTCCCGTAAACACGTACGTGCCCCACAGACTCACGTTAAACTCGTTATCGGCGTACCACTCCGGGCAGGGTGGTGGTGCTACCTGTTTCATTTCCTTCCCGGAATACTCGGTTCCAGCTAAAGCTGCCGAAGCGATCACGCCAAACCCTAACAGGCATGACACTAATCTTTTCATTTATTTCTCCTTTTGGTTAAGTTTTCCCTTCTACACTCCAAGCATTTCGGAGCGTCCAAGTCAATAACGAAATTCGCATCCTTGGCTGGATGCCGCGAGTCTGAGCTGGGCCTCCAAAGATTGCAAGTCTTTTTTAACCGGCCTTAGGGTTTCAGTTCCGCCCCGGTATTCGCGTCCGTAATGAGGAACTTCTCGTGGTGAAACGTAGGATCACCGCGAAACATCAAACGACCTGCGTAACGGCGCTCCAGTTCCACCAGCAGTTCTTCATCTTCCTCTTTCAATCGCTTTAAGACATCGGGGTTAAGGATCACGCGAATCTCGTGGATGCTGTCCTGGTACTTGCGCATGATGGTGTTCAAAGTCCTGTGCAATTCCACGCTGGTAGTCATGGAGGTTTTCACAACGCCGCGCCCGGCACAATAGGGGCAATTTTCGTAGATGGTGTCGCTGAGGCTTTCCTGCGCTCTTTGGCGGGTCATCTCCATGAGGCCAAGTTGTGAAATGGGAAGTACATGCGTTCTGGCTTTGTCGCGGGTGAGCCGCTCCTTCATCAAATTAAAGACTGCCTGCTGATCTCTACGGCTCTTCATGTCGATGAAATCACTTATGATCAGACCTCCAATATTGCGCAACCGAAGCTGGCGGGCGATTTCATCCGCCGCCTCCAGGTTTGTCTGCAAAATTGTTTTCTCCACATCCCGTCCGCCTTTGTTGCGGCCGGTATTCACATCAATCGCTACCAGCGCTTCGGTCTCGTCGACCACAATGTATCCGCCACACTTCAACCAAACTTGCCTGTGAAAAGCGTCGTCAATTTGCTTTTGCACGCCATAAGTCTCAAAAATCGGCGTCGCACTATCGTAAAAGTGGAGTCGATTCCGCGCGCGCCGGGAAATCTGCCCAATCATGTCGATCATCCTGTCCGTTGATTCGCGATCATCACAAACGACTTGGTCGATTTCTTCGGTCAGAAAATCGCGCACGGTTCTCTCTACCAGATCAGGTTCCTCGAACAGGCGGCAAGGAGCCGGGTTCTCCCGAATGGCCTCCTCGACTTTAGCCCATTGATCGAGCAGGAAACGCAGATCGCGTACGAAATATCGGGCGCGCTGGCCTTCACCAACCGTGCGAATGATGACTCCAACCCCTTCGGGAACATCCAGTTCGCGCAAAATCTTCCGTAGCCGCTCGCGTTCCTTTGGGCTCTCGATTTTGCGTGAGATACCGCTGTGATCACTGAAGGGCATCAGAACCAGGTAGCGCCCCGGAAAACTGAGATTGGTTGTCACCCGCGGCCCTTTCGTACCGATCGGGCCTTTGGTTACCTGCACGATTACATCCGAGCCGACCGGGTAAATGCTGGGTATATCCTTTACGGTGATTCGTTTTCGAGGCCGCTTATTTCCCCGCCGATCGATTTCTTCAATGCCGCTGTC
>JBGPNR010000068.1:0-8450 GCA_041487635.1 Candidatus Udaeobacter sp.
CAAAACGGCCATCGATTTTCAAAATGGCGACCGATGGAATCACATGGTGGGCGTCGGCGTTGCCAAGCGTCTTTCTAAAGTCCCGATCGTCCTCAGCGCTACAGTGGAAAAATCGCTCAGTGGCGGCGCAAAGAGGTTTCAGGCCAGCATAGGCATTGTTTATTACCTTCAACGATACCACTCGCTGAAATAGACTGCGCGAAGAAGCACGTCTTGTCCCAAGTCGCGCTGACGCACCGAGCAGCCGATAGCGTGAGCAGCACCCGACCCGATTCATGGGACCAAAGGCACAATCGTATCGCATAAAAAGGATGTTGACAGCCAAGGCCGATCTAAATCATCAGGAGGATAGCTAACTCATTCATCAGCTATCATGAAGGCTTCATTCTCCTTATTTATCGCCCTCGTTACGAACTTACTTGTTTTCGGACACTCGATCGTTTCTGCCGAAATCTTTACCGAGGGCGTGCAAGTCTCCCCGGAAACCGTTACACTAAAGTCTGGCCAATATGTTTGGGAACCCGAGCGTGCGCCGGAAGGACCTCTGCTGATTATCGCCAGCATTACCGAGCAGGTGGCATACGTCTACCGCAACGGTATCTGCATCGCGCGATCGAGTGTTAGCACAGGTCGACCAGGTCACCGCACGCCGACTGGCGTTTTCACAATCCTGGAGAAGGAGGTTCATCATACCTCCAGCATCTATAAAGGCGCGGAGATGCCTTACATGGAGCGCGTGACGTGGGGTGGGATCGCATTGCATGCAGGCGATCTGCCGGGTTACCCCGACTCGCATGGGTGCGTCCGATTGCCGCTTGAATTTTCCAAGCTCCTCTTTGGCGTCACGATGAAGGGCGCCACGGTGATTATTGCCGACGCGCACTCGGCCCCGGTTGAAACAGTGCACCCGGGCCTGTTCTTCACGCGGAGTGGCCAAGAGAGCGAGCCGATACCCGCGGGGCAATTTGAATGGAACCCCGATAAATCTCCCAGTGGCCCGGTCGCCTTGATCGTCAGCAGCGCGGACAAAACGGTTTACGTCTATCGTAACGGCGTGGAGATCGGCCGCGCCGGAATTCCCAATCCGCAGGTCGTTTTGCCTTTGAACGATCGTGTTTTCAGCGCGCTACAGGGCATCGATGCAAACGGACATCTGCGCTGGGCGCAAGTAACGGCCAAGGGAAAGGACACCTCAAGTGAGAGCCTCTTCCTGGCGGCGCAGAAAAGTGGGCTGCCTACTGCGTTCTTGACGGAGGCCAGACAAGTCATAAGTCCAGGCGCGACGATTATCTTCACGGACAAACCGGTAGATCCCACCACGCAAAGTCATACCGGTTTTCAGATTGTCGTCGCACAAAAAGACAAGCCCTCCGGAACAGCCGAATAAGCTCATTACATCGCGTCGAAGATATCCATCATTACTCGTTAGCGCGTATTGTTCGTTAACCTTGCGACTGCTCGTTACAAATACGAGAGGAAACCAATGGCGCTAGAGTTGAAAAGACTCTGTGAAAAATGCGGAGGGACGCTTATAGCAAGCGGAGTAGCTTACATTTGTAGTTATGAGTGCACGTTTTGCGCGAGTTGCGCCGAGGAAATGAATTGCGTTTGCCCAAACTGCGATGGTGAACTTGTGCTTCGGCCGCGTCGCAAGGAGTTGGCTAGCTCCGACTCCTCTGATGCATAATCCGATAAGTGAGAAAACACTCGTCACCGATTGTGCGCATATCGACTAACGAACAATGCACGCTGGCAGGCAGGAACTCCTTGCTCAGACCTGTCAGCGTAGGCGCTTTGGCTCCGCCGAACATGTACGGCGCGATCGTTAGATTGAGTTGATCGATCAAACCCAGTTCCAACAAGGCGCGAAAAAGCGTCGGTCCGCCTTCGCATGCAAGCCTTCGCACGTTGTATTTGTTTCGCAGCGTTGCCAGCATGATTGGAGGATCGACGTGCTCTGCATCGCTTAAATGGAGTGTCGCCTTGGTCTCCAAGGTCTTCCGGTATTTCGGCGGCATTCGTTTGGTAGAAAAGATAATGATCGGAGAAATGTCGGACTGAAAAATCTTCAGCCGATGGTCGATTCTGCCTTTGTTGGAGATGATTACGCGCAATGGGCATCGGCTTTGACCCCGTTTGGTCCTGGCTTTCTGCAATTCAGCGGGCAGGCCGAGCCGAACGTTATCGCGTTTCAAACTGGTGTGGCCGATCAGGACCGCATCAGCCAGAGCGCGCTGGCGAAACAAATGCAGCTTGTCTTCACGTGAAGTGAAATCAACCGGTGCCAGGGTTCGCGTCGTCACCTTGCCGTCGGCGGTCATGGCAAATGTCGCGACGACGAAGGGACGGCTGAGAACGTGCGAACGGCCTTTGCGCCGGGATGTCTCCCTTCTCACACGAATCGGGACAGTAAGCTCGCTGTCACATTTTCACTCCGTTTCGCCGATCTCGTGTTCAAGCGTCACCACTTCCTGTTCCATTTCGCGCATCCCGACGCGCGCGACAGCGCCGCTTGGTTTGTAAAACAGGTAAACGATCGCGCCGGGAAGGCAGCAAACCAAAATGATGAGAAAACTCAGCGACCCGATCAGAATAGCTTTTGCTTCCGGCACACCGCAGAGGCCGTTCAGCATGATCTGCAAAACTTTTTCCCTAAGCCCAATTCCGGCAAAGCTAATTGGTAACGCCGAAATTGTGCGTTCGACCGGCATTACTGCAAAGAAATCCACCAGGGGCACGCGTGCTCCCAACGCATACGCCGCAAATAGAAAAGTGGTGAACGTGGCAAGATGCGCTACGACGGATGCGACAAACGCCACGAGTGTTGCGCGCCAGTGGTGCGCGTACAGATGGTAGGCGGCGGAGATCTCGATTAACCTGTCGCGGCCTGGGAATCGTGCCGGCAAAGAGTGTAAGAGTTTGAATCCACTGATGACAAAGGTGGAAAGTAAAAAAATGACCGAGCCGCCAAGGAGGACGAGCAACAGCCAAAGCAAGTTTCGTGTCTCGGGTTTTTGTGAAAGGAAATCGTAACGCAACGCAATGAGCGTGGCCGTGATTGCGACCAACGCAACGAGGCCGATAAACCGATCGAATACTACCGCGAGCAGTGCGCCCGCTTTTTTGTCCGGCGTCTCTTTTAACAGGTAATAGCTTTTTATGATGTCCCCGCCGGTGCCTCCGGGGAGAAACTGGTTGTAAAACATTCCGATAAGGAACAAGCCGGACAGGCGCGGCAGACTCAGGTGAATCTTTTGGACCTTCAACAAAACGTGCCAGCGAAAGCAAGCAGCGATTTCCACCACCACGTATGCCAGTATGCCCATCATGACCCAGCGATACTCGGCGTTCCGGATGGCCTCAACCATCTGTGCACGCCTGGTGGGATCGTGATAAACCCAGTAAAGCACCCCGATCGTGACGCAAAGCTGGAAGACAGTGATCAGGATTTTCTTCATTCGCCGAAACGTTCCTTCCAGGTTTGTACCGAGCGGCGAATTGCATCCGCCGTTTTGTTCGGGCTCATCTCCCAGACAAATAAGCAGTTTGTGGGAAGGAGAGGAATTAGTTTCTCAAAATTTACGTTGCCGGTAAACGGCGCTTCATGATCTTTCGCCGGCCAAATGCAGTCCTGCACATGGCAGCCAAACGCGCGCGGACCGATCAAGCGCAACCATTCGGCGTGATCAATGAATCCCAAATTCTCTTTAATTTGCGAGTGACCGAAATCGTGCCAATAACCCAGCTGCGCGCCGCCCGTTTCGGCGAGCAACTCAGGTAATTCGCGCTCCGTTGGAATCTCTTCATAACCGCGACGGCTCTCCAAAGCGATTCTGACATTTTTTGAAGCGGCGTAATCAATGATGCGGCCCAGGCATTCTTTGACACGCTGCAAATAAGTGGACGCAACTCTTTCCCGTTTTTGCACGGCTCCTATCTTCAATCTCACGTATTTGCGCGAAAGGTATTTTCCCGTTTTCGCCAGCTCGATCAACTGGTCAGTAATTGGCGGCATGTTCACCTGCCCTAAATGCAATACCACAAACGGCGCGTTCAATCGCGTTGCGAAATCGATTGTCTGAAACGTTTGCTTAATTGCACGCTCACGTTCTCCGGAAGAAGCGGCGGAAAATTTGTAACAGTCCGGCGAAGCCGTCATCACTTCGACGGGTAAGGGACAAAAATTATGTAAACTGGTGAAGCGGACTTCCCCCGCGTCAAACATTTTTTGGATTCCCGGCATTAACGATAGTCGGATTCCATGGCCTAGCTCGATCAAGTCAAAACCGAGTTCGGTTTTGATTTCGCGCAACATTTCCTCCCCGGCTGTATGGCGTCCGGAGTTCCAGCAGGTGGAAAACGCGATCACACTAAACAGCAGCGGCGACCGGCGGCGCCGGCGTTTCGCCGCTGGGAGTTTCTGCGACCGCAGGTTGGGCACACTGCCGGCGCACGCGTCCGAGCACAACCAACGCTATCACGGCGTAGCAGCCGGCCGCGATCGCCAGCGCCGTACGCATTCCGATCAGATCCGATAGACCAGTGATTCCCAAGCCCGCGACCGGCATGAGTCCAACAAAACTCAACATGAACACAGCCGACACGCGTCCGCGCAAATAATCGGGCGCACGTTCCTGCACAATCGTGTTCGCCAAGCCGAAGTTCATCGCCAACCCAAGTGAATTGAAAATGAGCAGCGTCATCGCCACGTAAAAACTTGGCGCGCGCGACAAACCGAAAATCGCGCATGCGACGATGCCGACATTCACCATCATGAACGGCACACGTTTCGTGCGAGGAATGCTGATCAGAAAAATTGCGCCGATCACTGAGCCGACCGCCGAAGCGCCCATCAAAACGCCCAATCGATCTGCGCCGAGCCCGAGCACCAGGCGCACATACAATGGCATCATCACGGTGATAATTGGGAAAATGAAAACCGTAGTCGCTGCGATCAGGCCGATCATCGCGAGACTTGGTTTGTCTTTTGCGACGTACCGAAAACCTTCCTTGATTCCACTGGCGCGTTTGTGTTCCTCTTCGGCAGTGCCGCGCCGTCGCGGCGGGATCGTCAATAAGGCGATGATCAGCGCCACGAATGAAATGGCGTTGAAAAAGAAGGCCGAAGCCGCGCCCCACGCGCTAATGAAAATTCCGGCGAGCGACGGACCTACCACTCGTGATCCGTGAAAGACCGCGCGATCGACAGCGATCGCGCTTTGAATTTCATCACGCGTCACTAGTTCGGGGACGAGCGCATTTAGCGTCGGCATTTCAAATGAATTCGAAATACCGAGCGCGACCGCAAACGCCAGGATGTGCCAGATCTGGAGCTTGCCACTCATGATCAAAAGCCCGATGGATATTGCGAGCGCGATCTGGACATACTGAGTCGCGAGAAGAATTTTCCGTTTATCGAAACGATCCGCCGCCGAACCGCCGACCATCGTTAAAAGGAGCATCGGCAGACCGGCAGCGAGATTAGCCATTCCGAGCATGAGCGCTTTGTTCGTGAGCGTGCTCATGACATAACCTTGAGCCATCACCTGCATCCACGTTCCCGTGTCCGAGATCGAACTGCCGATGATGTAGCGGCGAAACGCACCACGACGCAGAACACGCAATGCGTTACGAGTGGATAGCTTCACGTCCGCGCTCATTGCAAACACTCATCCGTGTAGAGGCGTTTGTGTCAAACGCCTGGCGATTTTGGTGAGTAGCGTTTGAGCGAATCGCCATGGGCAGTTGGCTGAACCGTCGCTACTTAAGCGCGATTGCCCTGGAGCCTGCGATCATTACTTTACATACGATGCGCATCGGCAAATACACGCAGAAGATGCAGGAGGCGCTGCAGGCGGCGCAGGACCTCGCTTCGCAGGCTAACCATCCTGAAATCGCAAACGAACATTTTCTTTCCGCGCTCCTGGATCAAAGCGAGGGCATAACGCGGCCACTCCTTGAGAAGATTGGAGCGAATGTAGATCAGTTGCGGGAACGGCTGCGCTCGGATCTGGAGCGCCGCCCAAAAATTCACGGCGCCGCCGCTGATCTGCGGCTCTCGAATGAACTCCGCGGCGTGCTGGATGATGCAGAAAAGGAGATGTCGAAGCTGAAGGATGAATTCACTAGCGCTGAGCATTATTTGCTGGCGTTGGCTGGTGCCCCGCCAAGCGGGGTTCCCGCGGCAAAATTACTCAAAGACTTTGGCGTCACGTGCGACAAGCTTATGCAGGGCCTTCAGCAGGTGCGCGGCTCCCAGCGTGTGACCGATCAAAATCCCGAAGGCAAATATCAGGCGCTGGAAAAATATTCCCGCGACCTGACTGAGTTGGCGCGACGCGGCAAGATCGACCCGGTGATCGGACGCGACAATGAAATTCGCCGGGTCATGCAGGTGTTGTTGCGCCGTACAAAAAATAATCCGGTGCTCATCGGCGATCCAGGTGTTGGCAAGACTGCAATCGTGGAAGGTCTTGCCCGGCGAATTATCGGCGGCGACGTGCCAGAATCTTTAAAGAATAAACGCATAATCGGGATGGACATTGGCGCGATGGTCGCCGGCGCGAAGTTCCGTGGCGAATTCGAAGACCGCCTGAAAGCGTTCTTGAAAGAAGTGACCGATGCGCAGGGCCAGATCATTCTTTTCATCGACGAGCTGCACACGATCGTCGGGGCTGGCGCGGCCGAAGGATCAGTCGACGCGTCGAACATGCTGAAGCCGATGCTGGCGCGCGGAGAGCTGCGGACGATCGGCGCGACCACGTTGGATGAGTACCGCAAATACATCGAGAAGGACGCCGCGCTCGAGCGCCGGTTCCAACCGGTGATGGTGAATGAGCCAAGCGTGGAAGACACGATCGCGATCCTGCGCGGATTAAACGAGCGCTACGAAGTGCACCATGGCGTGCGCATCACAGACGGAGCACTTGTTGCCGCCGCCGTACTTTCGCATCGTTATATCACCGACCGGTTCCTTCCGGACAAAGCAATCGATCTTGTCGATGAAGCGGCGTCGCGTCTGAAGCTTGAGCTCGACTCAATGCCGACGGAGATCGACGTGATCGAGCGCGAGATCATGCAACACGAAATGGAGCGGCAGGCGCTCAAAAAAGAAAAAGATGCGGCGAGCAAGGAGCGTCTCAAGAGACTCGAAAGGGAATTGGCCGAACTGAAAGAGAAAGCGAACGCACTTAAAGCCGAGTGGCAGAAGGAAAAAGCAATCATCGACGAACAACGCGGAATAAAAGAACAGCTTGATTCCCTTCGGACTGAACTAGAGCGCGCCCAACGCCGTGGAGAGCTGAGTAAAGCGAGCGAAATTCAGTACGGAAAGATCCCCGAACTGGAACGAAAGCTGGCCGAGTTAACCGAAAAGACCCGGAAATTAACTCTGCTGCGCGAAGAAGTGACCGAGGAAGATATTGCCAGGGTTGTCTCGAGCTGGACTGGGATTCCAGTGTCGCGATTGCAGGAGGGCGAAAGAGAAAAGCTGGTCAAACTGGAAGCGCATTTGCACGAGCGCGTTGTCGATCAAGACGAGGCGATCAAAGCCGTTGCCAACGCGGTGCGTCGTGCGCGTGCCGGGTTACAGGACCCAAATCGTCCGCTTGGTTCTTTCATTTTTCTCGGACCAACAGGTGTCGGGAAAACGGAATTGTCCCGTGCCCTTGCAGAGTTCTTGTTCAACGACGAAAACGCCATGATCCGGACCGACATGAGCGAGTACATGGAGAAACACACGGTCGCGAGATTGATCGGTGCGCCGCCGGGATATGTTGGTTACGAGGAGGGCGGCCAACTTTCTGAAGCGGTTCGGCGCAGGCCCTACTCAGTGGTTCTCTTTGACGAAATCGAAAAAGCGCATCCCGATGTTTTCAATGTGCTGCTGCAAGTGCTGGATGACGGCCGAATCACAGACGGGCAGGGGAGAACGGTAGATTTCAAGAATACCGTCATCATCATGACCTCAAATATCGGGTCCCAATACATCACCGAGGAGGAATCACGCGAAGCGCGCCGCCGACTGGTGATGGATGCTTTGCGTGCGCATTTTCGTCCAGAATTTCTGAATCGCGTCGATGAGATCATCATCTTCGATCGGCTCAGCGAAGACGATTTGAAAAAGATCGTAGAGATTCAGCTTCGCCGGCTGTCGAAACGGCTGGAGCAACAGAAGATCACGCTCAAGCTCTCAGATTCCGCGAAGGAACTGCTGGCGCGCGAAGGCTACGACCCGGTCTACGGCGCACGCCCGCTGCGGCGCACGATCCAACGAGAAATTCTCGATCCGCTCAGCATCGATATCCTTGAGGGCAAAGTCCGCGAAGGCCAGACCGTTTACGTCGAAGTCAAAAACGGCAAGCTAGAATTTAAGGAAAAATAGTTGTCAAAAGTGACGACTAGGTTTGATTCTCGTCCTTTTAGTGAGCGAGACGTTCAAAACCAAGATC
>JBGPNR010000069.1:0-8430 GCA_041487635.1 Candidatus Udaeobacter sp.
CGGATGTGTTTGATCGAAATGGGATTCCCAAGGCTCGGCCCGGACCGGAAGCCTGAACTCGGCGGGGATGGTAAACCGATCATCAACTGGATACCGCGTCCACAAATTTCCTGCGCGCAGGATGTGTCCGACGGCATGGCCGTCCGCACTAATTCGCCGCTGGTGAAGGAATGTCAGCGCGGCGTGATGGAATTTCCTCTTATCAATCATCCGCTCGATTGCCCGATTTGCGATCAGGCGGGCGAATGCCGATTGCAGGAATTCAGTGTCGATTACGGGGATTCGAAGTCGCGTTTTCTCGAGAACAAAGTTAAGAAACCGAAAAATGTGCAGATCGGTCCGCGGGTCACGCTTGATGACGAACGCTGCATTCTCTGCTCCCGCTGCATTCGTTTTTGCCAGGAAATCGCACACGACGATGTGCTGGGCTTCGTTGATCGTGGCAGTCACACGGAGCTAACAGCGCATCCCGGCAAGCGATTGGAAAATAATTACTCTCTGAATACCGTCGATATCTGCCCGGTAGGGGCGCTGACTTCGACGGATTTTCGTTTCAAGATGCGCGTATGGTTCCTGAAGGAAACGAAGAGCATCTGCACGAGTTGCGCCACAGGCTGTAACACCGTCATCGGCAGTCGCGAGGACGTGATTTACCGGCAAACACCGCGAGAAAACGATCACGTCAATTCCTGCTGGATGTGCGATTACGGGCGCCTCAACTTCAAATATCTCGAAGCCGAGAACCGTTTGCTCGAGGCGCGGATTCGGTTTGAGGGAAAACTGGTTCCTGTGGACTGGCCAACGGCAATCGCGCAAGCAGCGCTTCAGTTGAAACAGTTTGCCGGCTCGGAAATCGCCATTATCGCTTCCGGCCGAATGACCAACGAGGAGCTTTGGCTTACCTCCCAATTAGCGACTTCCTTAGGAGTCCAACGGATCGACATTGTCCCACGGCGCGGACACGGTGATAAGGTCTTGCTCAGCAAAGATCGTAACCCGAACACAAACGGAGCGCGCTTAATTCTTGGATCGAAATCCGAACCCGGTGCGAAACTCATCGGGATTGCCGACGCCGTGCGGTCGGGACAAATCAAGGCGCTGGTGATTCTGAAAGAAAACGCGATGCATTTGGGTTTACCGGTCGAACAGCTCGCGCAGCTACCTACGTTAATTGTGATGAACATTTTGCCGAACGACGTGACTGAAAAAGCGACGGTTGTTCTGCCCGCGTGCAGCTTCGCCGAAAAACGCGGCTCAATGATCAACGGCAAAGGCCGGTTGCAACGACTGAATCGCGCCGTGTGCCCGCCCGGAAATGCGCGCGATGATTGGGAAATCTTGCGTGATTTGCTTCAGGCAACAGGCGGTGGCGATTCACTTTCCTCCGTTGATGACGTTTTTCGAAGGATCAGCGAAACAGTCCCGCAATTTGCCGGGTTGACTTTGAGTAAACTCGGCGACCTCGGCGTGCACATTTTGGCAATTGAAGAATTACCGCCGATGCATCCCAGTGACGAAGAAGCAATCGAGGAAGCGATCGCGATTCAGGCAAGACGCCGCGCCGTCAGACCAGCAAGCGCATGAACTGCCGAGGTCACGAGGTGCCGTCCTCCGAGACATTTCAGGCTGTAGCGTGCGCTGTCCTCAGCGCAGTCTATGAGGTGGCGACATCGCGCGCGTTATCCGCTGAGGACAGCGGACACTACAGCATTACAGCCGCGAAAAAGATCGCAGCGTTGTAAATCCGCAGCTGTTAAACACAGTAAGATCGAGATGGATTCTTTCTTCATCCTCACGTCGCTCCTAAAAATCGTCGGAATTCTCTTTGTAGTACTTACGATGGTTTCCTACGCGGTTTACGCCGAGCGGCGCGTCAGCGCGTTTATTCAGGATCGGATGGGACCGAATCGGGTGGGACCGGCCGGGCTATTCCAGCCGATCGCCGACATGTTCAAGTTGCTGCTGAAAGAAGATTTCACGCCGCGCGCGGCAAACACGTTTTACTATTGGCTCGCCCCTTGCCTGGCAGTGATGCCGGCCATCATTACCATCGCGGTGGTTCCATTCGGGAGCACCCTCTTCGGAGTACCGATGGTCATCGCGGATGTGAATATAGGAATTCTCTTCGTGTTCGCCATTGCCTCTCTGGGCGTTTACGGAATCGTCATTGGCGGTTGGGCGTCGAATTCAAAATATCCGTTCCTAGGCGGAATCCGTTCTAGCGCGCAAATGCTTTCGTACGAACTTTCGCTCGGCCTGGCGGTGATCCCGGTTTTTCTCCTGGTTGGAAATTTACGCCTGACCAGTGTGGTGCGTTACCAGATTGAGCACGGCTGGTTCATCGCGCCTTTTGTTGGCGATTGGATGAACCCATGGAAATGGCTGCTCGCGGTTCCCATGATTATTTCCTTCCTCGTCTTTCTGATCGCGATTTTTGCAGAGACAAATCGGCTGCCATTTGATCTGCCGGAAGCTGAACAAGAGTTAGCCGGAGGTTACAACATCGAGTACAGCTCAATGAAGTTCGCCTTGTACTTTCTCGGCGAATACGCCGCGATGATCACCGGGTCGGCCGTCATCGTCACATTGTTTTTCGGGGGCTGGCATTTCCCCGGGATTCCCGACGGCTCCCACGGATGGATCTTCGGCCTGATCAACATCGCAGTGTTTTTCGGAAAAGTCGCCATCATGATTTTCATTTTCATGTGGGTCCGCTGGACGCTGCCGCGTTTCCGCTGGGACCAGCTCATGCGGCTTGGTTGGCTTTTCTTTTTCGAGATCGCGCTCGTAAATATTTTCTTGGTCGCAGCGATTATTGGTTACGCTCCAAAGTTATGAATCTGGAAACCATAAAACCAGGAACAATCGAAATATGCTTAGTCCTGGATTCCTGGCTTCCAGATTAGCAAACGAATGGCCATCACTGTTCCACGACCGAGATTGAACTGGCGCGAGCGATTGTATCTGCCCGCTATCGTCGCCGGTCTCGCCATCACGTTTAAGCATTTCAAAAACATGCTGTTCGGACGCACGAAGGTCACCATGGAATATCCGGAGGAAAAACCGGACAGCATGCTGCCCGATCACTACCGAGGTGCACCTGCATTAGTGAGAGATGAAGATGGCCGTGTGCGTTGTGTCGCGTGTCAGCTCTGCGAATTCATTTGCCCGCCACGCGCGATCAAGATTATTCCCGGCGAAATCCACTCAACAGATCGCTTCGCCAAAGTCGAGAAATATCCGGAGCAGTTCGATATCGACATGATCCGCTGCATTTTCTGCGGGATGTGCGAGGAGGTTTGCCCCGAGCAGGCGATTTTTCTGCGTAAAGATTATGCCATCACCGGCTTCACGCGCGCGGAAATGGTGCATCACAAAGAAAAGCTGCTCGAAATCGGCGGAGTTATCCACGGCGTCGTGTTGAAGTGGAACGAGAAAAAGTGACTAGAACTGGAGTCGTGGAGTATTGGAGTATTCCGGCGCTGGTCGGTGACACGAACTTATCTTTCTATTACTCCATCACTCCGTCACTCCAATAACCGATGTCTCCATTCCTCTTCTGGGTCTTTGCGCTGATGACACTGATCTTTGGCGCAGCGGTTGTTCTCAATCGCAATCCAGTTACCAGTGCCCTCAGCCTGGTCGTTTCGTTTCTGGGACTCTCTGCATTGTTCGTGTCGCTCGACGCGTACTTTGTCGGGATCATTCAGGTTCTGGTTTACGCGGGCGCAGTAATGGTGCTTTTCCTTTTTATTATCATGCTTCTTAATCTGCAGGCCGAAGAACGGCATCGAATCAATTGGCTCGCCGCCGCGGGCGGCGTGGGAGTGGCGGTCATTCTGCTCATTCAGGTTGTTTTTACGATCAGGCACTTTGAAGCCGCGCGACAGACTTTCCCGGCGCTCTCGGCATCGACGATTGACGATGTGCGGAACATCGGTGCGCTGCTTTTTCGCAATTACAATCTTCCGTTGCAAATCGTCGGTGTTCTCGTGCTGGTGGCCACGATTGGCGTCGTTTTTTTAAGCAAGCGTGAGCCTCGATAGAATGACTACACTTGGTGATTATCTCCTCGTAAGCGGGATTCTTTTTTCAATTGGTTTCGCCGGAGTGATGGTCCGGCGCAATCTCATCATCATCCTCATGTCATTGGAGTTGATGCTCAATGCGGCAAACTTGTCGCTCGTTGCCTTTTCGCGATTCCGTGTTGGTCCAGATGGGCTGCCCAATTACAACGCACAGGTTTTCGTTTTTTTCGTCATCACCGTCGCAGCCGCCGAAGTCGCGGTGGGCCTTGCCATTCTCGTCGCTCTGTTTCGCATAAGGCAGACAACTAGCGTCAGAGACATCAGCAGCTTGAAATTTTGAGCCCGCGAATCCGATGAACCTAATGTTTCCGTGGCTCATTTTGCTCGCGCCGCTGGTTAGCGCGACCGCAATCACGTTGTTTACGCTTCGATGGAAAACATTGAGTAGCGCGATCTCAATCGCCGCGGTCCTTGTAAGTTTTATTTGCAGCTGTCTGATCTTTGCGCACCGAACTGTCGCCGCGGCTGAGTTCACGTGGATCGGTATCAGCGGTGTCTTCCACGTTCCGCTCGGCCTGACACTGGATCAGTTGAGCAGGACTATGGCCGTTCTGGTTTCGGGCATCGGCGCTGTCATTCACATCTACTCGCTGGGGTATATGCGAGATGACGAAGGCAAGTCCCGCTATTTCGCGGCGCTGTCGCTCTTCATGTTCGCGATGCTCGGTATCGTCTTCGCAAACAATTTCGTGATGCTCTTTATTTTTTGGGAATTGGTCGGCTTTACCTCTTACGTTTTGATCGGCCACTGGTTTTATCGCGACGCGGCTGCGGATGCGGCCAACAAAGCATTCATCACAACGCGCATCGGCGATTTCGGATTCATGATTGGAATCCTCATGGTTTGGATGGCAACCGGATCTATTGTTTTCGCTGAAATCGCGCCGCGGATGTCGACTTTAGCGGGTCATCCGCTCTTTCTGACAACCGTCGCACTTTTGGTTTTCTGCGGGGCAGTCGGCAAGTCGGCCCAGTTTCCGCTGCACGTCTGGTTGCCAGACGCGATGGAAGGTCCGACGCCAGTTTCCGCATTGATCCATGCTGCGACCATGGTCGCAGCGGGTGTTTACATGCTGGTTCGTGTCGCATTCGTTATTCAAGGTTCTCCGACCGCGCTTCTAGTCGTCGCGTGGATCGGCACAATCACCGCTGTGATGGCTGCGCTAATCGCAACGCAGCAGGACGATATCAAGCGCATTCTCGCCTACTCCACACTCTCACAACTTGGTTACATGGTGATGGCAGTGGGTCTCGCCTCCAATGACGCGGCCATGTTTCACCTGTTTACCCATGCGTTCTTCAAAGCGCTCCTCTTTCTAGGCGCCGGCTCAGTTATTGTGATGCTTCATCACGAACAGAACATTTGGAACATGGGAGGGCTTTCGCGGAAACTTCCGATCACATTTGCTAGTTTTCTCGTGGGGGCGCTCGCGTTGATCGGGTGCCCGCCGTTCAGCGGATTTTTCAGCAAAGACGCAATCCTTGCGCTCGCCTACGAACGTAACACAGCGATCTTCGCGGTCGCACTGTTTACCGCATTCCTCACGGCGTTCTACGTCATCCGCATGCTCGTCATCGTTTTCTTCGGAAACGCCCGGAGCGACGTCGCCCGTGAAAGCCACGAATCATCACCGCTAATGACTCTGCCGTTAATCGTGCTCGCGCTTCTCGCCACGCTCGGTGGATTTGCATTTTTCGCGCGAAGCTTCCTCACGCTGCCAGTCCAAAGGGAAGTTGCAATCTTTGTTCCGGCGCTTGCGATCGCTGCGTTGATTGCGGGAAGTGGACTGGCGATTGCTCTTTACCGCAACCGGGCCAGTGAACCGGTGGATCTGGAGCTATTGCGCCACAAGTTTTATTTCGACGAGTTTTATAGCTCGCTGATTCACTGGACGCAGGAACTCCTCGCACATGTGTCAGCCTTCTTTGATCGATGGATCATCGACGCTGGCGCCGTTGGCGGAAGCAGTCGCGGAGCCTGGGGCATCGGCGCTCTCTTGCGGCTGGTTCAAGTGGGAAATCTGCAAGCTTACGTGTTCCTGTTTGGTCTCGGGATCGTCGCTATCATCTACTTCGCCGTTTTCCGCTTCTGAAGTTTTGGCCCACGAAACACACGAAATGACACCAAAAGAAAAAGGAGAATTGATTTACAAGGAGGAAGGCTACGCAATCATCGGAGCCTGCTTTGCGGTCTATAAGGACAAAGGCTGTGGTTTCCACGAACCCGTCTATCATGAGTGTTTGGAGATCGAACTCGAATTCCAAAAGATTCCGTTTCTATCAAAGCCGCCGCAAACATTGCAGTATCGCGGCCGCGCGCTCGTTCAAACGTTCTCCCCTGATTTTCTTTGCTATGAGAAAATCATTCTCGAAATCAAAACTGTTTCTGCCTTAGTGGACGAGCACCGGGCGCAAGTTTTGAATTATCTCGCCGCCACCGGCTGCAAATTGGATCTGCTCGTAGACTTTGGCCATTATCCGAGATTGGAATGCGAGCGCGTCCTGCCGAGGGAATATGAACGAGCAGATCTTCGTCTTTAAAATTTTCGGGTCTTTTAGTGTGTTTCGTGGGCAAATAAATCTTTAACCCGTCCGCCTCCCTCTAATGGTTCTTTTTATCATTTTCTGTCCCATAATCGCGGCCATCTTAGTCATGATCGGCGCGCCTGCCCGCAAAACGGCATTAACCGCGTCGGTTTTGACGTTTGCCGCGGCGCTGTATCTCCTTGCGACTTTTGGAGACGGCGAACAAGGCTTTCAACACGTCACCTCATTTACGATATCTCCCGAATGGCGATTGAGCTTCACGACTGGCATCGACGGCTTGAGTCTGATAATGGTGCTGCTTGCTACGATCGTCACCCTGGCCGCAATCTGGTTCACCGGGACTATCGAGACATATGAGAATGCATTCTATGCCTGTCTCTTGTTCATTTCCGGCGGCGCAATCGGCGCGTTTACGTCAATCGATTTATTTTTCTTCTATGCGTTTCACGAGCTAGCGCTGATTCCCACGTTTTTATTGATTGGAATCTGGGGAAGCGGAAATCGAGTCTCGGCAGCCTGGAAAATTACAATCTATCTCGCGATCGGCAGTTTCATTTTACTGCTTGGTCTGATCCTGCTTTATCAAAGCGTCCCGTTAGGTTGGCGCAGCTTTGACATTCGTGCATTAACCGTCGGAGCTTCTATGGGTCTAATCCCAGCAGACGCACAACATCACATCTACCTGCTGTTGCTTGTCGGCTTTGGAATTCTCGTTTCGCTTTTCCCGTTTCACACATGGGCGCCGGAAGCTTACGCCTCTGCTCCAGCGCCGGCGGCAATGTTGCATGCAGGAGTGCTGAAAAAATTTGGATTGTACGGCCTTTTGCGTCTAGCCATTCCGCTGCTGCCTGAGGGCGCGCGTCACTGGGCTGGTCTGCTTGTGGTGCTGCTGCTCGGGAACATCATTTACGTAGGGCTGGTTACAATCGCCCAAAAGCGGCTCGATTGGATGCTCGGTTACTCGAGCGTGATGCACATGGGCTACATCTTCCTCGGGATCGCTAGTGCCACGATTCTCGCCACGACTGGCGCTGTGGTGTTGATATTTGCTCACGGCCTTTCCATCGCGCTGTTGTTTGCGATCGCCGGAGAACTGCGCCAGCGAACGGGCACATTGGCTTTCGACGAACTTGGCGGTCTTGCCAGGATCATGCCCTTCGCGGGACTCGCCTTTGGATTTGGCGTATTCGCCGCGGTCGGTCTTCCCGGGTTCGCAAATTTTGCAGGCGAAATCATGATCTTTTTTGGCGCGTTCAAACACGGCTGGACGATGGATGGCTTTCACATTTTTCAAATCGCGACGGTGCTGGCGCTTTGGGGAGTGGTAATCTCAACGGTTTACATGCTGCGCGCCTATCGCAAAACGTTTATGGGCACGGTAAGCGAGCAGTGGAAGCAACTTGCCGAGCTTCGACCGACCCTGCGTGTGCCGGTGACCCTGCTGGTTGGCGCGCTTATTTGTTGCGGATTTTTTCCGCAGACGTTTGTGAGAATAGTGGCGCCTACGTTCCGCGCGTATCTCACGACGAACACAAGCCATCTCATAGACATGCAGACCTGTAGCGACGGCGCTGTGCGCCGTCCGCCAGTTGTGGGGCTAAACCAAGACGCCCCACCCGCCTCCTTGCTACTCCGGCGCGGCAGGCAGGGGCGTGGCTACAGCGAGGTCGCGTGGAGGTGAGCATGATCACCGCGCCAGAACTTGAGATTGCGGTGCTGGTGCTTGGGATGTTGATCCTGATGATCGAAGCGTTCGCCAGCAAAATCGACAAACATGCGCTCGCCGGCGGCGTAC
>JBGPNR010000070.1:0-8422 GCA_041487635.1 Candidatus Udaeobacter sp.
ACCGCACGGCATGTCGATGCTGTTCAAGATTACGCGCGCCATCATTTTGCCACCGAAGCGGTGGTGGTTAGCGCACAGATCGAAAGCGAACTGGTCGATCTCAGCGAGCAGGAGGCACTGGAGTATCTGCACGGGATCGGCGTCGAAGATAGCGGCGTCCACGAGCTCATCCGCGCGGTGTATCATCTGCTCGGCCTGCGCACATTTTTCACCACGGGCGAAAAAGAGACGCGCGCTTGGACCATTCACGCCGGGGACAAGGCACCCACGGCCGCCGGAACGATTCACTCGGATTTCGAACGTGGTTTTATCGCGGCGGAAACAATTCACTATGAAGACCTAGCCGCGCTCGGTTCTTTCGCGAAGGCTCGCGAAGCGGGCAAACTGCGGCTGGAAGGAAAAGATTATGTTGTGCGCGACGGCGACGTGATTCTCTTCCGATTTAACGTGTAACCGAACACCGAACTATCCTTACCTCAATCCTTTCGACGCTCCTCCCCGGTCGCGATCCCGTGAGAGCCGAACGCGAAGCGCCTGGTAAGAGTTCAGCCGTTCACTCGCCGAAGTACAGAATCCGGCCGCAATTTTCGCAGCTTATGATTTCTTTTCCCGCTCTGACTTGCGCCGCGGTGGCAGTCGTTACTTTCATGTGGCAACCGGTACAAACGCCATGCTCGATGGCAACAACAGCCGCATCCCCCTTGCTTTTGAAGAGGCGTTCGAAGCGACCGAGCAAATCCTCATCAATTTTTCCCGCTAACTCCGAGCGCTCCTTGCTTAATCCTTGTAGCTGCGACTCCAAAGCTTTCGATTTTTCCTCCAGGTCAGCTGTTTGCCGTGCGATCGAGTTTTGAGCTGCGGTTGCTTTCTTTTCTTCTTCAGTCAAGTCTGCTTTGACCTTGTCGGCGAGCACCATCAGTTCCAACTCGTCGTCCTCTATCTTCCGAATTTCATTTTCGTAACGCTCGATCTCGTGCCCGATTGCCCGAAATTCCTCATTCTTGCGCGTCTGATATTGCTGGGTCTTGAGCCGTGAGATCGTCTCGGTGCGAGTCCCAACGTCCAGCTCAAGTCTCTTGCGATCGATCTCCACCTGTCGCGCTCTCTGCTTAAGGCCTTCCACGCTCGCCTTGCTTGCTGCCAATTGCGCTTCCAAGCTGCTGCGCCGGAGCGGCACAGTCTCAATTTCGGTCCGAATCTGTCTGATCTTTTGGTCTCGATCTTGGAGAACGAGTAGTTGTTCCAATTCGGAATGCACGCGCGCTGAAGTTATTGATTCAGCGGAGCGCCGTCAATCATTGCCCGGCGGGCGCCATTTGATTAAAGGCGCTAAGAATTTGCTCCGGCCGCGCCCGCACGGCGATGTTCTCGGTCAGATTGACCCAACGAACGATTCTGCTGGAATCGATCAGAAATTCAGCGGGTCGTGCGATATCCGCGCCTTTTGGCCCCGCCCCGCGATGCAGCACATCGTAACGGCGAATCACTTCGGCTTTAGCATCGGAAAGTAGCGGGAATGTATAGCCGCTTTTTTGCGCTTGCCGCCGGTTAATGTCGGGTGGATCGACGCTAATACCAACAACGCGGATGCCGCGCGCATCAAACTCCGAAAGCTTTTGCTGGAAACTCCGCAACTCGGAGTTGCATAGTGGTCACCAAAAACCGCGATAGAAAATCAGAACAACAGCTCGCGACCCAGAAAGCAAATCACCCAAGCCGACCGGTTGCTCGTTTTGATCCAACAACATGAAGTCCGGCGCCTTTTCGCCAAGGCGCGGCGCATGAGCCGAGAGCGGTACCTGGCGCAGGACATAGAAAATTTCGTAACTGAAAAGACCAAAAAGAAACAGCGCGATCGCTGTTAGGATCGAGCCGAAGATCTTACCACGATAAAGTTGCGGCCGGCCAAACGCGCGAAATAGCCCGACAATCAACAAGGCATCGCCAATTCCAAAGAGCAAGAGATTTGCCCATGGAAAATCGCGCGTAATTGGAAACCGGACGAAAAATCCGTAGGAAAACAATCCGGCGACGGCGACGACAAAACCAACCCAGAGTAGCCAGTTGCATTGTCGTTTCATGCCGATCTTGCAGTGGCCATTCGCAAGATCCACCGGTAGAGGAGGAATGCGATAACCGCGAACGCGAGCCCGCCGATAAAAACGCCGGCTATCTCAAATCCAGGACCCACCAGTCCGAGCGGCGCGGCCTTGCCAGAAAACACGACGATTGCGGAAAGGATAACGCCGATGATGCTCTCCCCGACGATCAATCCCGACGCGAGCAGCACGCCAAGCTGTTTCGTAGCTTCGGGCCTTGCCGTGCGATTAGCGCGTTGGTCGAAGAACCAGCCGACTATCGCGCCGACGACAATCATCAACGTGCTTTGCGTTGGCAGATAGATTCCGAGACCAACAGCCAACGGTGGAACGCGCATGTGTTTCGTAGTGCGGGCAAAAATTTCGTCCAACAAGATGATACCAATCCCGATGAATCCGCCGATCCGGATCAAGCTCCAGTCAATGTCTGCGGCTATAACGCCTTGAGCCAAAGAGGAAATGAGCCCAGCCTGCGGCGCCGGCAGCGGATGGGGACGCAACTCTGCTCCCGGTGCGCCGACAAAACCATAAGCATGATTCACCAGATCGAGCACCGGCGGAATCACAAACGCGCCAGCAATGACACCGATGACCAGCGCCACCTGCTGTTTCCAAGGTGTTGCATCAACTAATTGACCGGTCTTGAGATCCTGAAGGTTGTTATTCGCGATCGCAGCAACGTTGAAGATGACTGCTGTAGTGAATAGAGCGAAGGCCATCAGTGATTTGGCTGCATCTGGCGGCACGTACGGTTTCAGGCCAATCACAAGCAGCAATGCAGCGCCGATCACCACCAGAATACCAATTCCCGACAATGGGCTGTTAGACGAACCGATTAAGCCTGCCATGTAACCGCAGACCGCTGAGACGAAGAAGCTCATCAACACGACGTACGCGACGCCGCCAATGATGAGTGTTGGGAGATGCGCACCGAGGCCGCTCGTGTTGCCGAAATAACCGAGTAACCAACCGATCGGTAGCATACACGCCAGTGTGACAAGGCCGACAATGCCGATAGGAATGTCGCGCTCGGTGATCGGCAGCGTGTCGGCTTTACCGGCTTTGCGCGCGCGTGAGGCAGCCATCGCACTCGCGAGGCCGCTCGCAACTGGCTTCACTAATTTGAGGAGCGTCCAGATCGCCGACACGCCGATCGCGCCGGCGCCGAGGAAACGCACTTTCGTGCTCCAAGTTTTTTGCGCGAGTGTGGCCGCAGCTGTTGTGAGATCGCCCGCTATCGCTGAAAAATGCGGGACGCCCCAACCCCAACCAATCAGTGCGCCAATCAACATCGCGATTCCAACGGAAAGACCGACCAGGTGCCCGATCGCAAGAAGTGCGAACGACAGCGCGAAATCATAGCCGCTGACTGCGCCGCGTCTGCCGATTCGAAAAGTTTGTGCGACGTCTGCCGCAAAAATTTGCGTACCGACGATCACCGCGAAGACGGCGGAAACGATCGATCCCCACAACACCGCGAGCAGACCGGCGCGGCCATGTTCGATATCGGACGCGTGCGCGGAATCGCCGCTGCTGCCAACCTTCAGCACTTCAGCGCAAGCGACGCCTTCCGGATACGGCAAGTCTGAAGTCGTCACCAATGCGCGACGCAGCGGGATTGAATACATGACACCCAGAATTCCGCCGAGCGCGCAGATCCAGAAGGAGGTCCAGAACGGAAATTCCGTCCAATAACCGATCATGATCAAACCCGGCAACACAAAGATGATGGACGACAGTGTCCCCGCCGCGGACGCGACGGTTTGCACGATATTGTTTTCCTGAATCGTCGCGTCGCGGAAACCGCGCAGGATTGCCATCGAAATCACTGCCGCCGGAATCGACGTCGAAAAAGTAAGACCAGCCTTAAGGCCGAAGTACACATTGGCCGCGGTGAACACTAGTGTGATCAGGACACCAATAATCAGGCCGCGGACGGTGAGTTCTTTGCGTGTTTGTTCGCGGCCGTTCACGAGGTGCGCAGGATATGTTGAATCCGCGAAAGCGGTCAAGCCGCGTACTTCAGTCTCGTAGTTGCGTCCAAGCGGGGCGACGGCAATTAATGGGCGCTAGTGGCGAACGTTTGCCGGTCAACAAGCTGCGTTCGGTCCCCAGATTAGAACATCTCCACCGGCGAAACTGGCCGGCTTTGTGCGTCGCGCACTTTGGCGCGTTCTTCACCTAAGACATCGACTCGAAGATCCCAGACTTCACGATCGATCTTTTGAAAAGCACGTTCTGAAAATTCGTCAGGTGGCGTAAGATTTTTCTTGAAGCGCGCGATACTCGCGAGCGCGCGATCGATTTGATCAGCGGGCAACGTGCCTAAAATTCGTCGCACATTCTCGATCTCGGGAATCCTGTGGCAAATCATAACGAGATCATTTCCTGCCATAACGGCGAGGCGAATTGTATCCTCCAGCGTGTAGCCGGTGAGGATTGCACCCATGTCGAGATCGTCGGTCATAGCCACGCCGTTAAACCCAAATTCGCCGCGGAGCAGATCGGTGATCACACGTCGCGAGAGGCTCGCCGGAGTTTTCTCCGTTTCGAAGCATGGATACCAGCCATGACAGATCATCATGCTGTCCACGTTGTTTGCGAACTGGCGGAAAACAGCCAACTCGTTTTGATCCAGTTCTTCGCGGGTGCGATCAATCCGCGGCAATTGGTAATGAGCGTCTGACGTTGCAGCGGAATAACCAGGGAAATGTTTGCCGCAGCTCGCGATCCCCTGCTCTCTCATCGCTTGGTTGAACGCGCCGGCATTTCGAATGACCTCTTGGACAGTTCTACCGTAGCAACGGCCGCGTAATGAATTTTCCGCCTCGTCATCAAATGAAATGTCGAGAACTGGACACAAATCCAAATTGAACCCGAAAAGACGCAGCAAACGCCCTGTAATGTCACCGTGGCGCCTGATCAGATCTACATCGTCATTCTCGCGCAGTTGTTGTGCATTTGGCGGTTCGCTGCCGATCCGGCGTAATCGCGAAACGCGACCGCCTTCCTGATCGACGGTAATGATCGGTTCGACTTCGCTCACGTCGCGCAAATCGTCGATAAGCTTTCGCAGTTGCGCGGCGTTTTCGAGGTTGCGGCCGAAAAGAATAAACGCCCCTGGTTGCACCCGCCGAAATAACTGCGCAGTCTCGGCGTCCAGTTCCTTGCCCGGAACGCCAATCATAATGAGTTGACCCAGGGAATCGTTCTTCATGAAGCGCACAGGTTAATGCGCAAGGCTCAATATTCAACGGCTGTGATTGCGAGCGCCATCGCGCCATAGACTTGCCGAAGCCGGGTCGAGCGTTGAGCGTTGGGCGTTGAAAAAGATTGGCATTTATGGCGGCACGTTCGATCCGGTTCATCATGCGCATTTGATTCTCGCCCGCGACGCGCTCGAAACGCTCAATCTGGATGAGATAATTTTCGTGCCCGCTGCAATTTCCCCTCTCAAGAAGACCGCTCCCGTTGCGAGCGGCGAACTACGACTGGCAATGTTGCGGGCAGCGATTAAAGGCGAGCCGAAGTTTGTGGTGGACGATTGCGAGCTGCGTCGGCCCCCACCTTCGTACACAATCGATACCGTCGAGGAAGTACGGCAAGGCCACAGGCATACGGTGATCTACTGTTTGATCGGCGAAGATAACGTGCAGACGCTAAAAAAATGGCATCGTTTTGACGAGCTGGAAAAGATGGTCAACTTCGTTATTCTCGATCGCAAAGGTCAGCCACCTACCAGCTCTTATCCCGTCATTGATCGGAAAATCGACATCTCGGCCACGGAAATAAGAAAGCGAGTTGCTTCCGGCCGGTCCATTCGCTATCTCGTACCGCCAGCGGTGGAAGAAATTATCCGTCGCGAGAAACTCTACCTGGAGCAACCGAAATAACCCCAGAAAACCTGGCAACTACCTGCGCTAAACTCGCCTCGAACAAAAAGGCGGAAAACATCGTTGTGCTGGATTTGCGCGGCATCTCGACGTTTACAGATTTTTTTGTGATTTGCTCCGGCACGTCCGAGCCTCAACTGAAAGCGATCGCGAACGAACTCGAAACGCGATTGAGAGAGGATCATTCGGTTCGGCCCGTCGCGGTCGATGGATTTCCCGCCAGCCAATGGATGGTGCTCGATTTCCTGCAAGTGGTTGTCCACATTTTTCACCAGGACAAGCGCGCGTTCTACAGCCTCGAAGATCTATGGGGGGACGCGCCGCGAATGCATTGGCAAACGACGGTGGCACATTGATTGCCGCTCGCTAATCCGCGGCTACATCGGTTAAGCCTGGCGTGTTGATCGGGATACGAATCCCGAGCTTCACGCGGGTTTGGCGGCCAAACCGAATTACTTGGGCGATGCCGAAGCTTTTGGCGCTGCCGCTGGAGTCGTTTTCGGCGCACCCTGCGGAGCAGGCGTAGGAGGCGGCTTCGCGTCCAGCAGTTCTACGTCGAAGATCAAAGTCGCATTGGGACCGATCTCCGGACTGACGGACCGTTCGCCATATGCAAGATTCGACGGAACAGCCAGCTGATATTTTGATCCAACTTTCATCAGCTGAAGCGCTTCCGTCCATCCTTTGATGACGCCGTTGACTGGAAAGGTGGCGGGCTGCCCGCGCTTGTATGAACTGTCGAACTCAGTGCCGTCAATCAGGGTGCCGCGATAATTCACCGTCACCATGTCGGTCGGTTTTGGCTGCGCTCCCGTTCCCTCTTTCTCGACTTTGTATTCCAACCCGCTGGCAGTTGTTTTTACCCCGGGTTTCTTTTTGTTGTCCTCGAGGAACTTCGCGCCTTCGGTCTTGTTTTTCTCTCCGGCTTGCTTCTGTTTTTGTTCCATGTCTTTCTCAAATTGCGCCATGACGTCCTTCACCTGGTCCTGCGTCAGCTGCGGTTTGCCAGCAATGGCGTCTTTGATGCCGGCGGCGAGGATGTCGGGATTAATGTCCACCTTCTGCTTACTCAGATTGAATCCGATATTCATGCCGATGCTGTAGCTGACCTTATCCTTCTGATCTTTCAGTTGTGGTGATTTCTCTTGCCCGAACAGTGGCAATGCAAGTAAGGATGCGCTGACAATAACAATAAAATGCTTCATAAGATCGTGCTTCCCGCGACGGGTTTAGTTAAGTTAATCGCCGCAGAAAGCCGAACGCTAATGGATAAAAGCCGCTCGTCAAGAAAACAGCAGCACTGGCTATTTAGACGCCATTATCTTTTGGTCCTATCGCTTATTAGCTGGACGATTGCTCTCTGGCCGCACCCATCCAGCGCAATCACTCTCTCGCATGGCGACGCGCAGAGGATCGGGAAAAAAATCTGGCAAAACGAGTGCAATGGAACCATTTCCGGGCTCACCGCATGGAATCAAGGCGAAGACTTTGCGTCGCTAGGCATCGGCCATTTCATCTGGTATCCCAAGGGGCGGCGCGGCCCGTTTGAAGAAAGTTTTCCCAAAGTCGTAAGTTTCATCTCGAAACGGGGCGCGAAATTGCCAACATTGCTCTTGCGTGGCGTTGAACAGCCATGTCCGTGGAATTCGCGCGCGGAGTTTCTTCGAGCGCAACACACAGTAGAAATGAACCAATTACGCCAGTTTCTCGTCGATACGATCGATCTTCAGGCTGAATTCCTTATTGCTCGCTTGGAAAGCGCTTTGCCTAAAATGCTCGCCGAAGCGGCGCCGGCCGATCGAGCCAACGTACAGCAGCAGTTCGAGCGACTGGCAAGAGCTCCACATGGGTGCTACGCCCTTGTCGATTATGTAAACTTTAAAGGCGAAGGCGTTCTCCACACGGAGCGTTATCAAGGTCAGGGGTGGGGCTTGCTGCAGGTCCTCGAAAGCATGCACGGCACTGCTGACGCTGCTGCGGTTGATGAATTCTCAAGTGCGGCGAAAGCGATATTGACCCGACGCGTGCACAACGCCCCGGCCCAAAGGCATGAATCACGATGGCTTACTGGTTGGATTCGGCGCGTGAACAGCTACAGTGGCAGCTAATTTATGCGGGCAAAAGTTCTTATACTGGTCTGTGCGTTTTTGCTGACGGTTTTTACCTGTTCGATCAACGCTCAGTTCCGACTCTTCGGACCGAAACAACCAAGGCCGACGCCACAACCAATGCGCAAAGCCTCGGACTTTATTAGCAGGCAGGCACCACTGAAGGTGAATCAATCTTTACTCAAACAAGCAACGCCGGACAACACGCGCATCGTAGTGTCGATTCCCAAGCAGCGGGCTTACCTCATGATCGGCGACAACATCGTTGCCGATGGTCCGATTTCCTCCGGCAGACGCGGACACGAATCTCCCACGGGCCACA
>JBGPNR010000071.1:0-8392 GCA_041487635.1 Candidatus Udaeobacter sp.
AAAACGAATTCAAAATTCGCTATCGCGTCGATGGGGCGCTTTATGAGATGTCGCCGCCGCCCCGTCATCTTGCATTGCCGGTGATTTCGCGGGTCAAAGTGATGGCCAATATGAATATCGCAGAAAGACGACTTCCGCAGGATGGCCGTATTCAAAAACACATCGCCGGGCGCAATGTCGATCTTCGCGTTTCAACGTTGCCAACGCAATTCGGCGAGAGCCTGGTGCTGCGCGTGCTTGATCGCAGCATCGTCAATCTCGACCTCGAAGCGCTCGGGATGCCTGATCACATTTACAATTTTCTGCTCGAAATGATCGAGCGACCGAACGGGATATTTATCGCGACTGGACCGACCGGTTCCGGAAAAACAACCACCCTTTACTCGTGCTTGCGCAAGATCAACACAATCGATTCGAAGCTGATTACCGCAGAGGAGCCCGTCGAATACGATTTGGAAGGCATTGTGCAAGTGCCGGTGAACGACGGTATCGGTCTCACGTTTGCGCGAGCCTTGCGGTCGTTCCTGCGCCAGGACCCCGATCGGATTATGGTAGGCGAGACACGCGACCTTGAGACGGCGCAGATTGCCATCCAGGCCTCTCTTACCGGTCATTTGGTCTTCACGACCTTGCACACTAACGACGCACCCGGCGCGATCACGCGTCTAATCGACATGGGCGTGGAACCATTCCTGATTTCCTCCACACTGGAGGCCGTGCTCGGTCAGCGCTTGCTCCGCAGTATCTGTCGCCAATGCCGCGCCGCTTATCAGCCAAGCGACACCTTACTCGCGGAGCTGGGGATATCGCGGACGGATATTGGCGAGAAACAATTCTTTTACGGCAAAGGCTGTGACGCCTGTAACAATACGGGCTACAAAGGACGCAAAGGGATTTACGAGCTTCTCAAAATCACCGATCCGCTTCGTGAATTGATCAATGAGCGCGCGCCCACGGTCACTTTGAAACAAAAGGCGGTCGAGCTTGGAATGGTGACCCTGCGTCAGGACGGCTTGCGCAGCATCTTCGCTGGCGACACTACGATCGAGGAAGTGCTGCGCTATACGTAATGGAATTTAGCGATTCAACGACTTAGAGACTTACCCGGTCGAAATGGAATCCACGAGCCCAGCTTGCTTTTATCACCAAAGCATTAAATCATTAACCGGCTAAATCCCCTCATGGCACGCTTTAACTACGTAGCTCTCGATACTCGGGGACAAGAGGCGACCGGCTTGGTCGAAGCGCCTTCTAGCAATGCGGCAATCAGTCAATTGCGACAGGCCGGCTATTTCCCGACGAGTGTTATCGAAGAGGCGATAAGCAGTGCAGACGGCAAGGAAGCTCGCCAACGCGCAGCGAAGATGGCGGGCGTGACGAAACCGCGCGCGAAAAAGGGCATTGTTCTTTTCCAGCGCAAAAAAGTTAAGTCAAAGATTCTGATGATCTTTACTCGTCAACTGGCGACGCTGATTGATTCCGGCTTGCCGTTGCTAAGAAGCTTGAACGTCTTGGCGAAACAGGAGCGCGACAAGGTGTTGAAAAAAACGATTAACAAGGTCGCGGACTCTGTGCAAAGCGGTAACACATTTTCTGACGCGCTGGCGCTCCACCCCCGGATCTTTAACGACTTATACGTCAACATGGTCAAAGCGGGCGAGGTCGGCGGTGTACTTGAGCTTGTGCTCAACAGGCTTTCGGAATTTCAGGAGAAGGCCGCGAAGATCAAAAACAAAGTCGTAGCGGCAATGGTCTATCCAGGCATCGTGATGACAATGGCCGTGGGCATCATGGGTTTTCTTCTTGTCTTCATTGTGCCGAAGTTCGAAACGATTTTCCACGACTTGCTTGGCGACAAACCGCTCCCGCCCGTCACGAGGTTTGTTATCGGAGCAAGTGACTTTCTGAAGAACCATGGCCTGATTGTTCTTGGCATCGTCATAGCCGCGATCACCCTTTACAAATTCATCGGCCGTACACGGGGCGGGCGATTCGTCATTGACAGTTTCAAACTGCGTATGCCGCTTTTTGGCAATTTGAATCGCAAAACGGCGATCTCAAGGTTCGCGCGCACGCTCGGAACACTGGTCACAAGCGGTGTTCCGATTCTGCAGGCATTAAACATCACTCGCGCAACCGCTGGTAACGCTTCCATCGCTCGCGCAATCTCCCAAGTGCACGACAGCGTGAAGGAAGGCGAATCGATCGTGCAACCGCTGGAAGCCAGCCGCGTTTTTCCGCCGATGGTGGTCAGCATGGTCGATGTGGGCGAGGAAACCGGTAAGCTGCCCGAAATGCTTTTAAAGATCGCCGACGTCTATGATGACGAGGTCGATAACGCTGTGGCCGCAATCACCTCGATGCTGGAGCCAATCATGATTGTGTTCCTCGCGCTGATTGTCGGCACGATTGTGCTCGCGCTGTTCACACCACTCATCAGCATAATCACCGGCTTACAACAACAAGGGTGACGGCTCCGCTGAAATGTCGAAGCTCGAATGACGGATGCCGAAAGAATGACAGAATGACGAACGTCGAAAGAGTCCCGACGGCTAGAGGTCGTCATTCTGGCTTCGTCATTGATTCGTCATTCGTCATTCGCCTGCCGCACCGAAGCCGGGCGAAGGTGGGTCATTCGTCATTTTTCTCTCGGAGCGCGTTCACTCTCATCGAGCTGATCGTCGTCGTCACCGTTATCACCATTCTCGCGGGGCTGGTCCTGAGCGCAGCCGGTTACGCCCGAAAAAAGGGCGCTCGCGCCCGCGCCGAAACGGAAATCGCCGCCATGTCCGCCGCCTGCGAAAGTTATAAGGCGGACAACGGAATTTATCCTACCGATACGTCGACGACCGAACAGCTCAACTCAACGGCATCATTCGATCCGGCAAACTACCAATTAGCGAGCCTTTATCTGTATGAAAAACTCAGCGGCGATGCGACAGGTAACCGCCAGCCGTCCGGCAAAAGCTACATGGCCTTTAAGCCGAACATGCTGTTACCCGCACCGCCATCTACTGCTACTGTGATAGCCATTGCTGATCCATTTGGAAACTCGTACGGTTACTCCACAAGAATGGCCGCCACAGGAAGCGGCGGATACAATCCAACATTCGATCTCTGGAGCACTGCGGGTGGGACGACACCCAGCGATGTTCCGAAGTGGATCAAAAACTGGTAGACGCGGTCTGCCTATTCGTAATCCCGTCACCGTTGGCAGCGCGAAAAAAGCGAAGCGAGGACGCGTACGCACTCCGAAAGCTTCGCGAAACAGAAGAACGTATTTTTTAGATTTCGCACGAAGTGCTTTGGAGTGCTATGCGTCTTCGCATCGCTTTCAATACCTCAAACGCCAGCGTGCGGGTGAGCGTTTCGGTAAAAAAATCCGCGATCCGTAATCCGCAGTTTTCCGTCACCCCTCGCTCGTGTGGACCACGACTTCGACCCGGCGATTAGCGTTTTGCTCTTCAATTGAGCCGTTTGGCGACGACCGGAATTTCGTTGCGCCGTAGCCATGCGTCTCGACCTGCGCTGGATTGATTCGCATTACCTCAACAAGGTATCTCTTCACGCTATCAGCGCGACGCTGACTCAGATCGAGATTGTATTCAAAGGTGCCGAACGAGTCCGTATAGCCTTCCACCCTAAACGTCGATTTCGGATTGCGCTGGATTAAAGTGCCGAGCTTCTGCAGTTGATTGATCGCGCTGGATTGCAGTACGTCGCTGTCGTACTCGAAAAGTTGATCGTCCGGCAGACGCAATTTTGTGCCTGATCCCAACGGACCTTTTTGGGCCAGCAATTGATCCAAATCGCTAAAGCCGGGAGCGCGCCCTTTATTGGGACCAGCGCTATCGCCGGGCAATTTACTCGTGAAGGTGTTTGGCCGTTTGATCGCCGTACTCGTGGCAAGCTCTGTTCCGCTTAGAGCAGGCTGCGGGCGGCCTGACGTCGAGCTGTTGTTAAGCAGGGATTGTTCGTGCAGCGCGCCTGGATCGTTTGAGAGAGTCTGCGCGGTGGAGCGGTCGATTTCATTAAGCACGGAATTGACTTCCGGTTGTTCCACTTTGGGTTGGTCAGGCAAAACGTCCCGCATCTCGTCCGGCAGCGCGGCACTCGCCTGAACGTCCTGCAACAATTTGTCGAATGACTTTTTCTCGTCCGGCAATTGCACATCGGTGTTGTCAGGGTTCGGTTTCGCCGCCTGAGTTGTTTGATCGGCGCTGCTCTTGTCCAGATTGGATTCGGTAATACTTCTGACCTTGAACATCGGCGTCTGCTCGTTTTGGGCGACTGCCGCCTCCGCTGGCGCAAAACGCGTCCGATAAAAATAAGCGCAGAGGCCGAAGTGTATTGCCAGGGAAACAATCAATCCGAACCAGATCCAGTTGCGTTCTGGGCTGCCCGCAAGCAGACCTTCGGTCTCGAACTGATCCAAACCATCGAACTCAGAGACCCTCATGCGGCTTGCAATGTATCACATTTACATGCGCGAGCCATGCTTGACCCCTCCATTCCGAGTTCGCTCGATGAAAGCTCTGGCCGCACGGCGGATTTCTTCCGACACGCGCGCCTCCGGCGAAACAAACTTCGGCGTAAACCAGGGAAACAGTCCGATTAAATCGTGCGTAACCAGAATTTGCCCATCGCAATGTTCGCCCGAACCGATGCCAATAGTAGGAATGCCGATTGCATTTGTGATCTGCTTCGCGACGTCGGCGAGCACAATCTCCAAGACCACCGAGAATGCACCGGCTTTTTCCACCGCGCGCGCATCAGCAAGCAGAGCTTCGGCCTCTGATTGCGTCCGGCCCTTGATTCTATAGCCGCCTTCCTCGCGCACACTTTGGGGCAGCATGCCGATGTGCGCCATGAACGGAATGCCTGCTTGTGTGATCGCTTCGATATGCGCGACATGGCTGACGCCGCCTTCGAGCTTCACCGCGTGCGCGCCGGCACGAACAAATGTTTTCGCCGTCTCGGCCGCTTGCGCAGGCGTGTCGTAACTGTGAATCGGCATATCCGCAACGAGCAACGCCTGTTTCACGCCGCGCGCCGCTGCCCGCGTATGATGCAGCATCTCTTCCAATGTGACACGTGTGGTGTCCTGATAACCAAGTACAACCATCCCCACCGAGTCGCCCACGAGAATGATGTCGATGCCGCTTTCGTCGAGCAATCGCGCCGTGGGATAATCGTAAGCCGTCAGCGCGGTGATTTTCTCACCGCGTTCTTTCATTTGCCGAAAATCCTTCATCGACCTGCTCGGAAGATCAACCGCCGATTTGAGAACGCAAGCCTGCTCGGAAAAGCGATGCGAGGACGCCCCCACTCCAAAAGCTGGCGCGAAATAATGGTTGTCATTTTGTTTCCTCCGGACGGGAAATTCGGCTCTTTAAGAATTTCGCACGAAGTGCTTTGGAGTGCGCATGCGTCCTCGCGTCGCTTTTGGCGCCGGGGAGCTGCCCGCTTCGAGATTACCAACTTTCGGCGAAGCGAATTACCTCTCCAGACTTCCCCAGTTCCCTCAGCGACTCGCTGACAGTTTTTTTCTGGCCCCGCAAAATGAGGTCGGGCCGGATATCGGCCAGAGGCTGAAGGACAAACTTTCTCAGCTGCATCCGGGGGTGCGGCAGTTGCATGCGCTCATCTTCGATTTTCCGGCTGCCGCAATAGAGCAGGTCGATGTCAATCGTTCGTGAAACATTCTTCGCATGATCGCGCCTGCGACCTAACCCTTCCTCGATTCGACTGAGTTGCTCGAGCAAATTCGCGGGATCACCTTGGTAATCAAACTCAACAACTGCGTTTAGAAATTTTTCTGCGCCCCGTTCGCAATCGACCGGGTCGGTCTCGTAAATTGGCGAAGAAAGAATCGGCGGCTTCACAGTTGAGAGAGCGAGAATTGCCGTTCGTGCGGCGCGCAAATAGTGGAGGCGATCGCCGCGATTCGAGCCGAGGCCAACTGCGGTTCTCATTGTTGTAGCCGCGATCGTTGATCGCAACAGCTGGGGTCATCGACCCCGGCTACAGATCTACAGTCCCAGCACATCCTGCATGGTGTAAAGACCCGCTGGTTTGCCCATAATCCACTTCGCTGCCCGCAACGCTCCGCGAGCAAAAATCTCGCGACTACTTGCACGATGCGTGAGTTCGAGGCGCTCGCTAACACCGCTAAAGGTTACTGTGTGCTCGCCGACAACATCACCTTCGCGAATTGATTGAATCGCTATTTCATTCTTGCTCTTTTGGCTCGCTTTCAAAATCTCAGCGAGAGTTTTGGCCGTGCCGCTCGGCGCATCCTTTTTCATTTTGTGATGTGTCTCGATGATCTCGGGATTGAAGTCCGGAACGAGTAATTCGGCAGCTTTGCGCGTCAGCCAAAAGAGCACGTTAACTCCAACGCTAAAATTGGACGCGAAAACAACTGGCACAGATCGCGCCGCCTGTTCGATTGTTTGGCGCTGTTCGTGCGAATGTCCGGTCGTCCCAATGACTAGCGGCTTATGATGACCTGACGCAGCGCGGCATATTTCACCGATGGTGTCGGCATGGCTGAAGTCTATCGCCACATCGCAATTTTTCATCGCGGGCTCGATTGGGTCACCCAGATCGCATTGCGCGACGATATCGATTTCTGGGTCCTCGCTGGCAAGATCGACCACCGTTTTCCCCATGCGGCCAGCCGCGCCCACTAGCAACACGCGCACGGACGACTTCTTCATTAAGGCAGAACCCTCACCCTACCCTCTCGCTTTTGAAGGGAGAGGCGATGCATCTCGAAAGTCGTTCCCGTCATACATTGCGCAGTGGGTCAGTCGGCCTCTCCCCTCGAGGCGAGAGGATTGAGGTGAGGGGTTTCATTTGTTTCGCTCAAATTCCTCGAGCGTTTTGCGCAATCGCTCCTGGTTCGCTTCGCTCATCTCGCACAACGGCAGACGAACTTCGCCCGACATCGCGCCGCGCCAGCCGAGCGCCGTTTTCACAGGAACCGGATTTGGCTCGATGAACAAATCTTTAAACAACGGCAACAATCTTCGATGCAATTTCGACGCCGATTTCAAGTCGCCTGATTCACAGGCGCGCACGAGCGCACATACCTCGGAAGGGAACAAATTCGAGGCCACGCTTACTACGCCAGCCGCGCCTACCGCCATGAACGGCAACGTGAGTGAATCGTCTCCACTCAAAATCGTGAAGGATTCTGGCAAACGCCGGCGCAAATCGCTGACGCGCTCCACGCTTCCGCTCGCTTCCTTAATCGAGACAATATTGCGGCACTCTTTTGCCAAACGCGCCACGGTTTCCGGCACGATGTCCACGCTGCAACGTCCGGGGATGTTATAAAGTATGATTGGGAGCGACGTTGCCTCGGCGATTGCCTTGAAATGCAGGCAGAGCCCTTCCTGGCTTGGCTTATTGTAGTAGGGCGCTACAAGCAGCGCGCCGTCGACACCAAGTTTTTCGGCCACCTTCGTGTCGGTTACCGCGTGTTGGGTGGCATTTGAGCCTGTCCCCGCAAGCACGACACAACGTTTATTCGCCGTCGCAACCGTTAACCGGATTACCTCTTCACGCTCATCGCGAGAAAGCGTCGGCGATTCGCCCGTGGTTCCGATCGCGACCAGTCCTGTGATGCCAGCAGCGATTTGTGTTTGTATGAGTGTTTCGAACGCAGAGACATCAATGCCGCCATTGCGAAATGGCGTGACCAATGCAGTGAACGTGCCTCGAAACATCGGGAAATTGTAGCGACGCCTCTTTAAGTTGTCATGTCGAGTGAAGTCGAGACATCTCTCGATTTCTCATTTAAAGTTAGAGATTCCTCGACTTCCCTCGGAATGACAAGTTGCCACGAGAGGTAACGTCAAACGTCAATTGTTCCGTCGAACACGAAGTCCGCCGGACCGGTAAGCGTAACATTGCGAAACCGATTGTCGCTCTTTTCAAATCCGACGTGCAGCTCATCTCCACCCCGTGCAATTACCGTGATTGGCCCATCCGTGTTTTCGAGAGTCGCGAAGATGAGCGCACTTGCGACTACGCCCGTGCCGCATGCGAGCGTTTCGTCTTCCACGCCGCGTTCATAAGTGCGGACAGCAATTTTCTTCGGGCCCAGCTTCCCGATGAAATTTACGTTTGCACCCTTCGGCGAAAACATTTTGTGACGACGAACGGCTGAACCTTCGTTGCAGACATTAACATCGTCGAATCCTGGAACGGGAATGACAACGTGGGGCACACCGCTATTGATGAAGTGAACGATTTTGCTTTCCTCGCCCACCGGGAGCTCGATGTTTAATCGTAAATCGGTCGGCTCAGTCATTTGCAACTTCACAAGATCATTCAACAACTCCGCCGCAATCACGCCGGCGGGCGTTTCAAATGAAATTCT
>JBGPNR010000072.1:0-8361 GCA_041487635.1 Candidatus Udaeobacter sp.
CAAAAGCACTTCGTGCGAAATCCGTGGAGCGCGCCGGTTGTATTTCGCGAAAGCTTTGGGAGTGCGCACGCGTTTTCGCTTCGCTTTGGCTGGAGCCGTGGCAAATACCCCGTGCCATCTATCCCGAGTGATCGCTACCCACTGATTCTTGCTGTTTGGATCATCTTTTCTTGCGTAACAAGTTGCACAACTCTTTCATCCCATGAATTTTCTCAACCGACCGCTGGATGGGAGACCAAAACCGGCCAGCTCATGTATCGGAGTCCCAGGACGACACTGATTGGTGACGCGCTCGTTCGTTTTTCTAACACGAGCGATTTTGAATTAACGGTGTCGAAAGGTCCGGGAATAACGTTGTTGTCAATCCGGCAGGACGCCACGTTTGCCGAAGTCAAAGGAGCATTCGCCCGCCAGGGCTGGTCTGGTTTCGTAGCGCAAGCCCCGGCACAGCTGCGCGGCTGGCTCGGGCTGCGTGATCAATTTGTTCGCGCGCGGGATCAGAAAACGCTGCGGTACGTTAGCGGCAACGAGACATTCTTATTCCGGTTTTGATTAACACCGGCCTTCAGGCCGGTGGTAACGCGGAATCTCCGATGCAGCCGTTTCAACGGCTTTTCTGATTGCACGGATGACGTAAGCCGTTGAAACGGCTACAGCCGCTCCATGGGCCAAGCACCGGGCTGAAGCCCGGTGTTAATGAAACTCCATCCGCCGTTGTAAAGCCGCCGTGGTTGCAGAACACTAGCGCAGCTCATGCGCATCAGCGATTTCATCGCCCGAACGATCACGCAACGCCGCGCCTTGGTTTGGTCCGGCGTAGTGATGATCACGATTGCGTGCATTGCGATCCTCGTCACATCGCTGCGACTTGATTCTGAGGTGTTCAACGTTTTGCCCGGCAGGTATTCATCGGTGCAAGGGCTCAAGCTCTACGATCGCGATTTCGAGCAAACGCGAGAGCTGACGTTCGCGCTTGTGTGCAATCCAAATGACGTCGACAAACTGGAGGACTTCGCGCCGATATTTGCCGAACGGTTGCGGCAGCAACCCTGGTGCGCGCGTGTGCTCGCGGGCTCCCCCATGGCCACGACCGAAGGCATTCGCGATCTCCAATCGATTGCGGTGCCGCTACTTCTCAATCTGGAACCGGCGACTTTCGATCAAGCGATCTCGATCCTGCAACCCGAGGGAATTAGCGATCGTCTTCATCGATTGCGGCAACAAATTGAGGCTGGCTCACCGCGGCCGGAGTTCGAACTTTCGTTCGATCCGCTGGGTCTGATTGCGCCGGCGCTCAAGCCTTTTGCGGAAAGCACCATCATCGAACAGGAACAACCGCTCACGTCGCCGGATCGCACGATGAGAATATTTTTGGTGGTCACGAACGAAGCGTCCACCAGCGCGTTTGAATGCCAGCGGTTGATGCGTCGGGTAAATGAGTTTCGCGCGACAGCAGGCGAAGGCTGGACTGGCGCTTCCTTGGAAATTCTTGTGACCGGGCGACCCGCCTTTGTGTCGGAAATTTCCCTGAGCATGCGTTACGACGTCGTGGCGACGTTGCTGGGCTCAGTCTTGCTAGTAGGCGCGATCTTCTTTGCAGGTTTTCGCCGATGGCTGCCGCTCGTAGGCACGGCGTTTTGCCTTCTCCTGTCTTGTTTGATTGCGCTTACGTTTGGACAGCTCTTGTTCGGACGGCTCAGCATGGTCAGCGTCGGCTTCTGCGCCATTCTCGTCGGGCTCGGTGTTGATTTCGCAATTCTCACTATCGGACGCTATCACCAGGCGCGCGCCGACGGAGAACCGCATCAGCAAGCCATTGCCACCTCTGTGGCAAAACTCGGACGCGCGGTTTTCTTCGGCGCGCTCACGACCGCAGTAGGTTTTCTCGCATTGGTGCTAAGCGGGGCCATGAGTTTTTCCCAGCTCGGTGTGCTCATTGCGATCGGCATTTTCGTCGCCGGCCTTTTTATGTGCTCGATTCTGTTTTTGTTTGTTCGCGATGGTGGCCGTAGCGCAGACATCTTGTCTGTGGGATCGGCGGGCGTTTCGCCTGCCGCACCGGGGTCAACAGCCAGGTCGCCCGCGCCGCAGCACGACTGGCTCTTTGATATTACGAGAAAGTATGTGCGCTGGACCGTCCGCAAACCCGCGCCCATGCTGATTTTTTCGGGTGCGGTTTTGTTGTTGCTGGGCGCGATTGGCTTTTCGCCGATTCCCCCGCTCCACTTTCAAGCCAGCACACGCTCATTGGAGCCAAAGAACATTCGCGCGAATCGCGCTCTTGAGGAAATCATGCACAAGATGCCTGTGCGTTGGGAACCTGTTCTGGCGATTGTTCGCGCGACGAATCAGCAGGAACTGCACGATTACTGGCAAAAAATCTCCGCGCATTGGCGGCAACTTCAGGCGGCCGGGAGAGTCAAAGGCTTCTCCACGCCAGCGGCGCTGTGCATTTCACCAAATTGGATGCAGGCAAATCGACAGCAGTTGAGCACGATTAATTTTCAAGCGGCGCGCGAGACACTGGACCAAACGCTGGAAGCCGAAGGGTTCAGCCGCGATTCGTTCGTGCCGGCGTTCAAGTTGCTTGATGATCTACAGCATGTTGCCGATCCGAGCGTGCCGCTACCAGACTGGCGGACGCAATTGCCGCAATCATCGAGCTGGTGGTTCCTGGTAGATCGCTATTTCGGGCAGAATCCATTGCTAACAACAGGATTTGTCATGACCAAGCAGCCGGTCTCGACCCACGCGCAAAGCGAAGAGCTGGGACGCGATCTGCCAGTGGCAGGTGTGCCGATGATGATTACAGGCTGGAGCTATGCGCTGGCCGATCTCCAACCATGGTCGCATCATCAACTCCTCATCATCAGCGCGCTCATGGCGATCTTCGACATATCGTTGCTGGCCGTTTTGTATCGCGATCTTCGCTTGTGGCTAATCCAGGTTGTAACGCTGGCGTTCGGGATCGGAGCGATGATCGCTTCGATGAAACTGCTGCACATCGATCTCAATCTGCTCAACGTGCTCTCATTTCGTCTCGTGTTAGCCATCGGCGTTGATTACGGAATATATGTTGTGCTGGTCTGGCAAAAAACGCGTGACATCGAACATGATGTTGCCGGCGTGTTGAAGCCGGTCTTGCTTGCAGGATTGACGGCGGTGAGCGGTTTCGGCTCGCTCGCCCTTGCTCGCAACCCAGCGCTCACCGGTCTTGGCATTGCGTGCGCGATTGGGATTTTCTGGAGTCTTGTCGCGACGATTTTCTTCACCCTGCCCGCAATGGCAGCGGCTGAACCGAAAAGGTAACTGCGGCGAGCGCTTTCCGTTCGATGAAACGCCTGCTAAACTGAGGCGAAAATGCACCTGCGGGGGTTGCTTTGGCTAAACGCGGTTTTTCCCATCCTTCCCGTTGCGCTCTTGGCGAGCGCCGCTGTAGAGGGACGCGTCGAGCTCCCAAAATCACATTCGGCGCCGGTGCAGGCGAAACGTTATCAGATTGTCACGAAAGGCGGCGTTCTTTCCACGCAGCCGCCTCTGGCGGTGGTTTATCTCGAGGGTAATTTTCCCCAACCAGTTTCGCTGCCGACGAAACAGGTCACACAAAAGGATTTGACGTTTATTCCTTCGCTTCTCCCGGTGCGGGTCGGAACCAAAGTTGAATTTCCAAATCTTGATGACACTTATCACAACATTTTTTCCTACTCGCCTGCCAAACGTTTTGATCTTGGGCGTTATCGGCCCGATGAGCGACCGATCCCGACGCAAGTTTTCGATAAGCCGGGCCTTGTCATACTTCGGTGCGACATTCACGAACACATGCGCGGATTGATCCTGGTTTTGAATACTCCGTACTTTGTGATGACCGACACAAATGGGCACTTTCGATTAGACGGACTTCCTGCAGGTCACTACACACTGAAAGCGTGGATCGACAGCAGGACCACGCGAGAGAAACCTGTCGAGTTGAAGAACGGCGAAACGTTCCACGTTGATTTCCCATGAGTCCCGCGGAGCAACCGAGAGACAAAGGCGTAGCGCGCTTTCGCACTCGATTGTTTGTCGCCATGATGGTCATCGTCGCAACGCTGACCGGTCTCAGTTTTTATCTGGCACAGCGCAAGGTGACGGCCGATGCAGAGCGAAATTTGCAGGCGATCTTTCAGACGGAACTTTCTTCTCTGGACAAACTCGAGGAGTTGCGTCACGCGGCACTGACCGATCGCTGCAACGCGCTCGCGGCCAAGTCTCGGATCCACGCGGCCATCGAAGACAACGCAATCGATTTATTGTATCCGAGCGCAAAGGACGAGTTGCGCGGTTTAATGGAGGGCGAGGAACCGCCTCCAGAGCAAGCGGCACAATCGCTCCAAGCGAAATTTTACCGCTTCCTCGACAGTAAAGGCGCGGTCATCAAGCCGCTGAATCCTTACGATGTTGGAAAGCTGGACGCCAAAACGGAAGCGCAACTCGCCTTGGAGAAATTGCCGGACGCGGAGCAAATCGGTTACATCCAGGAAAATACCCAGGCAGGTGGTGGCGCGATCGATGAAGTGATAGCCGTGCCGATTTTTTCGAGTGACAGCGGGGAAGTAATTTCAGCGCTCGTGATCGGGTTCAAACCACTCGAGCTGGAAGATAAACATACGGGAATGAAGAGCGGAATCTGGACCAACGGGCAACTTCATCTGCCGGCGCTCCCCCGCTTCACACAGGCGTCCCTGAATGACAAACTGGCCAGTGTGCTCGCCAATTCTGACAAAGGTGAAAACTATTTTCGCGTCGACGTTGGCGGCGCGCCACAGCTCGTGTTCTATAAGCGGCTGAACCCGGATTCGCTCTTCCCGCCTGCTTACGAAATTTGTGTTCATCCACTCAGCTATTCTCTGGCAGAGCTGCATAGGCTCCGCTGGCAAATTGGCGGCGCTGGCGCGCTGCTTTTGTTAGGCGGCTTCGTTGCAAGCCATCTGGTCGCGCTGAAGCTTTCCGTGCCAGTGAAAAAGCTGGCGCTGGATTCAGAAGAGAATCGTGCAGGACGAAAACGGGCCGAAGCCGCCCTCGCTTCGACAGCCGAGGAGCTGGAACGATCCACAAGATATTCTGCCGACGCCTCGCATCAGTTGAAAAGCCCGGTCACTGTTTTTCGCATCGGCCTTGAGTCGTTAATGGCGCGCGAAGGTTTTAAGCCGGAGATTTACGAGGAATTGTCTGCACTGCTTCATCAAACGCATCGTTTGACTGGCGTAATCGACGAATTGCTTTTGTTGTCACGCATGGACGCTGGTCATCTCCAAATCGCTTCGACACCGGTAGATCTCAGCCAGGTCGTTGACGAGTGGCTGGACGATCTTGGCGCGCTTCCCGATTCGCCCGAGGTGAAAATTGAAAAAGAATTTCCACGCGGCCTGTTTGTGGCCGGCGAAAAACGATACACATCGCTTATAGTGCAAAATCTGCTGGAGAACGCGCGAAAGTACAATCGCCCTGGCGGGCGGATTCGGGTCAGCGGATGCGCCAATGGCAACAACGTTATGCTGACCGTCGGGAATACCGGCCGCACGATTCCACCTGGCGAAAACATCTTCGAGCGTTTCCATCACAGCTCAACTCCCTCGGCCGCTTCGGGCCACGGCATCGGCTTGAATCTGGCGCGCGAACTGGCGCGTTTGCACGGTGGCGATTTGCGTTTGATCCGATCCGAAAACGATTGGACCGAATTTGAAGTGCGCTTTTCAGCTGTGGACGGTGTTAATGGAGTTGCATGAAGTTGCACGCTTTCAGCCTGTGCGTATTCGCCTGCACAGCGTGCGCGTTCGACGTTGATGATTTTCTCGACCGCCTGGATACGGCGCTGAGCATTTCCGCATTTCACGACAATCTGCGCGTACGTTTGAGCGGCACGCTCGATTTGGAACTCTATCACTTCGAACAACCCGCGCCCGGCCTTATCGATAGCAACATCGACACGCTTTTCAACCCGCGCTTGACCCTCTTTCTCGACGCGCAAATCGGATCGCAGATTTATTTCTTCGCGCAGTCGCGGCTCGATCGCGGTTTTGATCCGAGCGATCACGGCGCTCAGGTGCGGCTCGACGAATATGCACTGCGCGTCACGCCGTGGCAGGATGGCCGCTTCACAATACAGATCGGCAAGTTCGCCACGGTGGTAGGCAACTGGGTTCCTCGGCACTTGTCGTGGGACAATCCATTTATCAACGGGCCGTTGGTTTATGAAAATGTCACTGCCATTCAGGATAAATACGCCGCGTTTTCACCGTTGGCGTTCCTCTACGGTCCCTACTTCTACGGGAAGTACGCGTTTAATCCGGTAATCTGGGGACCCAGTTACGCGAGCGGCATTTCTGTCTCCGGCCAACTTGGTAAATTTGATTACGCGGTTGAAATGAAGAATGCGTCGCTCTCGTCGCGCCCGGAATCGTGGTATGTCACGGAGAATGGTTTCGAGAATCCGACTTTCAGCGGGCGCTTCGGGTTCCGCCCCAACGAGGCGTGGAACTTTGGATTGTCAGCGAGCGAAGGCCCGTACTTTCGGCGCGAAGCCGAACCGACGCTGCCGCCGGGACGTGACATCGATGATTATCGCGAATTTGTTCTCGGGCAGGACGTCAGTTTTGCCTGGCGTCATCTGCAGGTTTGGGCCGAGTTCTACGAAGTCCGCTTCGAAGTGCCTCGAGTGGGAAACGCAGACACATTCGCTTATTACATCGAAGCGAAGTACAAATTTACCCCGCAACTATTCGGCGCGATTCGCTGGAATCAGCAACTCTTTGGCACGATCAGCGATGGCTTCGGCCATAACGTTAACTGGAGTCCTGACCTCGGCAGGATCGACGTCGCTGCAGCCTACCGTTTCACACCACACACGCAGTTAAAATTGCAGTATGGTTTTCAGCATGAAACGAGTAGTCCTGGCGATGACAATCATTTGTTCGCTGCACAGTTTACCATCCGTTTCTAATCCATGCGTGTCCTGATCGTCGAAGATGAAGTCGCTGTGGCGCGGCAAATCGCCTCTGCGTTGACCGAGGCTGGCCACGATCCGAAAGCAGTTCACGATGGCGAAACCGCCTTGGAAGAAGTGAGAAAGACGCCTTTCGACCTCATTGTGCTCGATATCCGCCTGCCTGGAATCGACGGGTTCCAAGTGCTGCAACGCCTCCGCACGCAACACCTCGCAAGCCGTGTATTGCTGCTCACCGCGCGCGGCGCTGTGGATGATCGAGTCACCGGGTTGCAGCTTGGAGCTGATGATTATTTGCCGAAGCCGTTTGCAATGCAGGAACTGCTGGCGCGCGTGCGCGCCCTCGGGCGCCGTTACCCCGAGGAACCGGTAATGTCTTTGCGCGTTGGCGATCTCACCCTCGATCTGGCTACCCACGACGTTCACCGTGGCGCGCAACGCATCGATCTTTCTCCGCGTGAGTTGATGTTGCTCAAGGTCCTGATGCGGGAGCCGGACCGCGTCTTCACGCGCACAGAGCTATGCGAACGCGTGTGGGAGCACGCGCATGAGTACGATACGAAGCTGGTCGAAGTCTTCATCGGTCGGCTCCGAAAAAAGATCGGTGATCCTCCGCTGATTCACACTGTCCGCCACGTTGGCTACACGCTTTGCGGGTCATCATAAATTCAGCCCGTCGTCTTAAAGTGTGGCAGATCGCTGACCGAAGGCTTGGCTCTGCAGAACACTGCGCACCGATCGTGCGCTTCGACCGTCCGTAAAAGTAACAATCGTGTTACTTCTCCGGTATTGCCTGCGGGCAATAGATTGTTTGCAATTGCGCGGTGTGAATGATGCAATGAGAACCTCTGGACGCTGCCTGGCGCTGTTGGCGGTGATTATTGCTACCCTTCTGGCTTTCCACTCCACGGTTGCAAGCGGCGTTACGGTCACGGTGACGGTGGGCAACAATTGCCTCTGCTTCGGGCCTGCGGCGGTGACGATCCACCCGGGGGATACAGTGCAATGGACCTGGAGCTCGAGCGGTCACAGTACCACCTCAGGTACTCCGGGTAACCCGAACGGAATATGGGACTCTGGGATCCTCAACCAGGGAGCTACCTTCTCTCACACCTTCAACACTTCGGGGTCGTTTCCGTATTACTGCACTCCGCATGGGCAATGCTGCGGAATGACAGGGACGGTGACGGTGTCGACTCCGACCCCAACACCTACGGCGACGCATACGCCAACACCTACTCCGACGCATACGCCATCACCCACGCCTACGCACACCCCATCACCATCACCTACGCCTACGCACACCCCATCACCATCACCTACGCCCACACATACACCATCACCTACGCCCACACATACGCCATCGCCTACGCCTACGC
>JBGPNR010000073.1:0-8344 GCA_041487635.1 Candidatus Udaeobacter sp.
TAGGTATTCGATTGGTCGCGCTGCGCTGCGCCGGATATAACAATGTCGATCTTGTCGCAGCGAAGAAGCACCGCATTACCGTTGTGCGCGTGCCGGGGTATTCGCCTTACGCGGTGGCCGAGCACACGATTGGTTTAATGCTCGCGCTGAATCGCAAACTGCATCGCGCCTACAACCGTGTGCGCGAGGGCAACTTTGCGCTCGACGGGTTGCTCGGGTTCGATATGCACGGCAAAACAGCCGGCATCATTGGCACTGGCAAAATCGGAACCGTGGTCGCCGAAATTCTGAGCGGGTTTCATTGCTCGATTCTGGCGTTCGATCCAATTCCAAATGAACCATGTCGATCTTTAGGCGTAAATTACGTGAGGCTGGAGGAATTACTCGCGCAATCGGACATCATCACCTTGCACTGTCCGCTCACACCGGAGAATAAGCACATGATCAATGCAGCTGCGATCGCAACAATGAAAACAGATGTAATGCTGATCAACACGAGTCGCGGCGCGCTGCTCGACACAATCGCCGTGATCGAAGCGCTCAAGAGCGGAAAGATCGGTTATCTCGGTCTCGATGTTTATGAAGAGGAAGAAGAAATCTTTTTCGAAGATCGGTCAGGCCTAATCCTCAGCGACGATGTCTTCGCCCGGCTCCTCACATTTCCGAACGTCATCATTACTGGTCACCAGGCTTTCTTTACGCGCGAAGCTTTGGAAAACATCGCTGCAACTACTATAGAGAACATTACCCGCTTCGAGCAGGGTCAGGCACTCGGCAATCATCTAACCGGCTGATTCGGGCGTGATCGCAGCAAGCGCAAGCCATTCAGAATAACCAGCACGGTGCTGCCTTCGCGACCGGGAGTATTATGAACATGATGGTCCAGGCTAATACCGCCCCAAAGCTAAGACATCAGCCGCCAACCAGTCGGTTTTGGGAATCGGTCGCCATCCTGCACCGTCGCAGAACCACTGTCATCGCTCTGTTTTCGGCAGTGGCGATCGTGGCGCATCTCGTCTTGCGTTTTGCGTTCCACGCATCTCCTGGAATTTATCGAATTCCCCTTTGGGCGACCTTTTTTTTCGGCGGCATTCCTCTCGTTTACGAACTAGTGAGAAATCTTTTACGTCGGGAATTCGGCTCCGATCTGCTTGCGGGGATTTCGATCGTCACCTCGGTCTTCCTGAACGAATACCTCGCCGGCGCAATCGTGGTGTTGATGCTCTCCGGCGGCGAGGCGCTGGAGAACTACGCATTGCGCAATGCATCTTCCGTGTTACGCGCTTTGGCGAAGCGCATGCCCGCCATCGCGCATCGGAAACGAGACTCCGTTGTCAGCGATGTGGCGCTCGATGACATCGCCGTCGGTGACATTCTCGTTATTTATCCGCACGACATCTCTCCAGTGGACGGAACCGTCATCGAGGGCAACGGCGTCATGAATGAAGCATTCCTGACTGGCGAACCATTCGAGATTACAAAAGCGCCTGGTTCCGCCGTCATCTCCGGCGCGGTCAATGGCGAAGCCGCACTCACCATCACGGCCACGCGACGCGCGGTCGATTCGCGCTACGCCAAAATCATGGAGGTCATGCGGGAGTCCGAGCAAAACCAACCGCATCTGCGGCGGCTCGGCGATCAATTGGGAGCGATTTACACTCCAGTCGCAGTCAGCATCGCGGTGCTCGCGTGGCTCATCAGCGGCGAAGCCGTCCGCTTTCTCGCTGTGCTTGTGATCGCCACGCCCTGTCCGTTGCTGATTGCGATTCCGGTCGCGATCATCGGCTCGATTTCTCTGGCGGCGCGCCGTTCGATCATTGTGAAAAATCCGGCGGTGCTCGAGCAAATCACGAGTTGCCGCACTGCGATCTTCGATAAAACCGGAACGCTGACGTACGGCGAGCCGAAGTTAACGGAACAACTCATCGCGCCCGGCTTCGGGCAGAAAGAAGTGCTCACACTGGCGGCAAGTCTTGAGCTGTATTCAAAACATCCGCTCGCTCGAGCCATTCTCGCCGCGGCGAAGGCGAAAGCGCTTCAGCTGCAGCAAGCGTCTCAGGTGAGCGAGCCTCCCGGTCAGGGATTGCGAGGAACGGTCGGTGGTCATGAGGTTCAAATTACCAGCCGCGGGAAACTCATTACTCAAAAGGTACCGGGCGCCGAGCATCTTCCGCCGATCATTGGTGGACTCGAATGCATCATCGTGATTGATGGCCGATTCGCAGCGGCGTTTCGATTGCGCGATGCGCCCCGCGCAGAAGGGCGTTCTTTCATTGAACATCTCGGACCGAAACATCAGTTCCAACACATCATGATCCTCTCAGGCGATCGCGAATCGGAAGTGTGTTATCTCGCGGAACAGGTTGGCATCAACGAAATTCACGCCGAACAAAGCCCTGAACAGAAACTTACAATCGTCAGGCAGGAAACTGCCCGCGCGAAAACGCTCTATGTCGGCGATGGGATCAACGACGCGCCCGCAATGATGGCAGCCACGGTGGGAATGGCAATCGGACAAAACAGCGATGTGACTGCGGAAGCAGCTGACGTTGTAGCGATGGAGAATTCGCTGAAGAAAGTGGATGAATTTTTGCACATTAGCCGCCGGATGCGTTCCATCGCTGTGCAAAGCGCAATCGGCGGAATGTTGCTTAGTTTGGGAGGAATGATGTTCGCCGCCGCGGGGTTGCTCGCGCCAGTAGCCGGAGCGATTGCGCAGGAAATCATCGATGTGGTGGCCGTGCTGAATGCGTTGCGGGCGGCCTTCCCGCCAAAAGTGATTTCCGATATCATTGAGACGTCCCAGTCTCCGGCCAATTCGCGGCAGACGGCTGACTTGATCTCGTCCAGTGCTTTCTCAGAAGGCGCTTGATAAAACCCAACGGTGACGTCGTGATCCTGCGAATTAAGCCGGACCTGCTTCACCGCAGGATGGTCTGCGATCAGCCGGGCTAGGCGCGCCCACATCTCGTGGTTTGTTTTCGCGGGAGGCCCATTCGACACTCGATTCTCGTCCACGGCGAACTATTTCCTTCGATTCCGCATATGATCTGAGCGGCATTTGTCATTCACTCCGCATTTCCTGGCAGCGTGCGACAAAGCCAACGCAAAAAATGATCGATCTTTACCAATCGACGACAAGCAAATTGCGGCAAACTGCGGATATATCCAGCGAAACAAAGACCAAGACAAAACTTGAACTGATGGCGACCTAATCAGGAGGATTAATATGCAAACGATGCGAGCCAACGTATTTCATGGACCAAATGACATTCGCGTCGAGGAAGTGCCGCGCCCAATTGCTGGGGCAGGCGAGGCGGTCATTCGGATAACCTTAACGACCATTTGCGGCACCGATCTCCACATTCTTCGAGGCGAGTACCCTGTAAGGCCGGGACTTGTGATCGGACATGAGCCTGTCGGCGTGATCGAAGAACTGGGCGAAAGCGTGACTGGCTATAAAATTGGCGATCGCGTTTTAGTCGGTGCGATCACACCGTGCGGCCAATGCCGCGCTTGTCTGTCCGCGCAATGGGCGCAATGCGGCCACGGGGAAGGCGTCGAAGCAATCGGAGGCTGGCGTTTCGGCAACACGATCAACGGCGCGCAGGCGGAATATCTGCTGGTCCCAAATGCACAGGCGAATCTGGCGAAGATTCCGGACAATCTAACCGATGAGCAAGTGGTATTGCTCGCCGACATCGCATCGACCGGATTCAGCGGCGCCGAATCGGCAGACATTCGTATCGGCGACACAGTCGTCGTTTTTGCGCAGGGACCGATTGGCTTGTGTGCAACGGCGGGTGCGAAATTGATGGGCGCCTCGTTCATCATCGGCGTGGAAAGCGATCCCGTTCGAATGAAAATGGCGAAGCGAATGGGCGCCGATGTTGTACTCGACCCGAAGCAGGCGCACGTGGTGGAAGAGGTGAAACGCCTTACCAGCGGCGGCGCCGATGTAGCGATCGAAGCGCTCGGTATACAGGAGACGTTTGAGAATTGCCTTCGCTGTTTGCGTCCGGGTGGAACGCTGAGCAGCCTCGGCGTTTATTCGGGCAAACTCCAAGTGCCTTACGACGCGTTCGCAGCCGGAATCGGCGATTACAAAATCGTGACGACGCTTTGCCCGGGAGGCAAAGAACGGATGCGGCGATTGATGACACTCGTGCAAACCAAGCGTTTTGACCCCACGCCCTTGCTTACGCACAATTTTTCACTCGATCAAATCGTTGAGGCGTACGACCTCTTCGGTTCGCGCCGGGACGGCGTTCTGAAGATCGCGATTCAGCCATGAAAGACGGTGTTTCCTGATGAAAACATTATTAGCAGAGGACCAAAGGTCGTTGATCTCGAAACGCGGCCAAACCACAAAGCGTGATGGGCAAGCCTTACAAATCCGGAACGTTCTTGTGCCCGTGGATTTTTCGCCGCCATCGTTGCGCGCACTTGAATTCACATTGCCGTTGGTAAAACACTTCGGCGCTGATCTGCATCTCGTTCACGTTTTTGCCACGGATCATCCATTCACCGGGCTCGTAGGCATGCCATTTGTCCTTCCGGAATTTGAGATCAGTCGATCTGTTCATGAGCAGCTGAAAGATGTCGCGCAGAAATATTCAATCGACATGCGTCCGGAAAATTTTCATGTGTTGAAAGGCCGGGCCTTCGAAGAAATCTGTCGACTGGCGCATGACACCGGCATCGATTTGATCGTCATCGCGACGCGCGGCAATACCGGTCTGAGGCACCTTGCGCTTGGAAGCACAGCCGAACGCGTCGTGCGTTATTCCTCGTGCCCAGTACTGGTCACGCATGGTGGCAAGCCCTCTGGCGCGATGACCGGCTTCCGTAAAATTCTCGTTCCCGTCGATTTTTCCGAGTGTTCGATGGAGGGGTTGCATTATGCGAAAGCTTTAGCCAAGCAGTTTAAATCGAAGATTACGCTGCTCAATTCGGTTCACTCTCAGTATTATGTCGCCAGTGACGAGTGCGCCCGCTACGATCTGCCGCGGCTAATGCAGCACGCCGACGTCGTCGCCCGCGATCAGATGCGCGACCTGTTCGAAAAGACGGATTGGGACGGGTTGGAGGTGGAAACATCGCTGCAAACTGGTCATCCGGGCCAGCAAATCTGCGAGTACGCAAGAGACGGTGACTTGGATTTGATCGTGACCTCGACGCATGGATCTACAGGGTTCACGCATCTGTTGCTTGGCAGTGTCGCCGAATACGTCGTTCGCCACGCGCATTGTCCGGTTCTCGTTGTCCCCACGCGTTCACCTGGCGTTGCAATCGATACCACCAAACCAAAATGAAAACATTCACTTCCATCATTGTTTGTGGCGTGGCTGTGTTTCTGCTGAACGATTTCGCCGCATTTCCGGCGGAGCGGGCAAAAGGCGCAGCACGTTCGGCTGCGACACAACCGTTCACGTACGCGAACGTCGTTTCGTCCTTCAAAGAAGCTCGCTTTCGCGCAACTGAAGTACAACCACGTTGCACTATCTTCTTCGAAGGCGAATGGAAGAACGCGAACGTTTATGACTATTGCGTCATCATGGTTGAACACTCGGATCAAGACGTCCAGGTCACCTTTTATCTCACCGACGCTCACGAGATGAATTGGGTGACTGAGTTCCTGGATTCTCCATTTTTTAGCCGTAATGAGACCGAGAGCCTCTTTCGCCTTATGAATACACATAATGACATTCGCGGGCAAAATGTGGGACGCTTCCGCGTCGATTTCCACCATTGGCAGCCGCGGCACGCTGAGATTTTCGTATTTAGCTTCACGCCTGTTGGTGGCCGCCGTTAAACGACCGACTGCAGGACGAAAATGACTCAGTTATCGAACCGCACTCCGCAGCGTCTTACGTCGTTCGTTTAGCACGCGATGAAACCGGGAGCTCCGCTTTCGGTTGAACAGTGTGCTCCACACAGTCCGGACAGGGATGTCCCCAGCGGTCGCAATTGCAGTTGGCGACGGCTTTAGTCTCACGGAATGGGACCTTGGTAGGCACCGTGTCTTGCAACAGCTGCGTGGGCCGTGTGGCTTCGTCATGTAACAACAGAATTGTTTTCATCGGTGCTCCTTTCTGGCTGTAAACTATTGCCGTCGCGGTAGCGGCACTCGGCTTCGATTGGCTTTTGCCTTGCAAAAATTGCTTAGCGCCAAAGGGGCCATGCGCCCAAGGCGCGAGCTGTGAACGAAAGCAGTACGTGGCTTGTGGCACGAGTTTTTGCAGCAACATTGCAGGCGCAATGAACGTTTCAGTCTGCAGAGTTGCGTCGCATCTTCCAGCGATCACGCGATTTGCTGTTTTCGTTGCGATCGTTTCGTGCGGCATCGCGCCGGCTACGGCCCAACAACAGCAGCAACAACAATCCCTATCGTTCGAAGTGCCGAAGAATGATTCCGCCAATGCGCAAGCGCTCGCGAGGCAGATTGCGTCACTTTCACCCAGTGTGGATCAGAACGAAGCGGCGCTCCTGGCAAACTGCGCCTATGCCACCGTCAGCCGGCTCAGGCGGCAGTATCACATGTTTGGCACGCCGATCTTCAACAATTTCCTCGTGTATCACGGCCTCAGGAAACGCGGCTACTGTTACCAATGGACAGCGGACCTGCTCGTTGCCCTGGATGCGCTGAAGCTCAAAACTCTTGAGCTTCACTGGGGCGAAGCGTACGCCGGCACGTACCGAGAGAACAATTGTCTGGTGGCGACGGCAAAAGGGCAGCCGTTTGATGACGGGATGATCCTGGAGTGTTGGCGTCATATGGGACACCTCCGTTGGAACCTCGTCCCGTCCGACGAGGACCGATACGAAGAAAACAAAAAGTACGCGCAGCGCGTGCTGGGCGGATCAGCAGGTCCAAGCGCTTCGAATTCTAATCATCGTGTCGCGTTCGAGAAGAGCACTATCGCAAAGACAAAAGCCGGCGATTAGCGGTCCTCAGAATCGATCGCGCAGAAATTTCTTGCGCGAGGCGCGTCACAGTCAGAAACTCGCAGCTCCATGAGGACGTTCGCGCGTTCAAGAAATCATGGGCGCGCATTTGTTGCAGTTTGCGTTTCCGCGGCATTCCTTTGGGCGCTCGCGCTGAGTGCCTCCCCGCAATTCCACCAGCGCGTCCACAAGGATGCTGGTCGCGTCGAACACAATTGCGCGGTAACGATGATCGCATCGGGCAGCTACGACCATGCTGCTCATGCGCCCCTGGTCAGTGGACCGGTGCCGGCCGTTCAGTTTTCCAAAATTTCGGCGTTGACTCCGTGCTGGGTTCAGTCGCCGTTTCTCGGCGCATGCATTTTCGAGCATGCGCCGCCCGCGCGCGGTTAAAATTGTAGGGCGTCTGTCTCAGACGCCGCCTAACGGATCGGCGTTTCACAGAAACGCCCTACAAATCGTCGCGCCGCGTTCACGCCTCTTCGCGTAAATCGCGAAGGCACTAACCAACTAATCACAATTTGAAAAGTCTATTTCTCAAACAGCTCAATGAAAAAATTTCTGATCGCATCAGTGGCAGTGTCGCTTATGCGCAACATTGCCTTGGGTCAAGACGCACCTTCGGCATCGGCCAGTCCCAGCCCTTCACCAGCAGGCACGGAAGAAACCGAGCGCGTGGTCGTCCAAAGTCAGGAGATGGACATCACGCGCGAAGCAATTGTGCCGAGTCTCGGTGCCACGCGCTACACGGTTGGACCTGACCGTCTCAACTCCCAAGCGGAAGGTGAAAACGCGCCGTTTAACCAAACGATGTTGCGTTTCCCTGGTGTCGCGCAGGATTCGTTTGGGCAGCTTCATGTCCGCGGCGAACATGCGAACTTGCAATACCGGATCGACGACGTGCTTATCCCGGAAAGTATTCCGGGTTTTGGACAGGTTCTTGAGACCCGCTTCGCGGACAACATTTCGCTCATTACTGGCGCGCTGCCGGCGCAGTTTGGATTTCGCACGACCGGCGTAATCGATATCCATACGAAAAACGGCGCCGCTTTCCAACAGGGCGACGCATCGGTCTATGGCGGAAGCTTCGACACCATCATGCCGAGTCTTGAATACGGCGGCGTGGCGGGGAAGATGAATTATTACGTCACCGGGAGTTACCTGCATGACGGCATTGGGATCGAGAACCCAACGGGCAGCGCCAACCCGATCCACGACGACACTGATCAATATAGAATGTTTGGTTACTCTTCGTACATTCTCGACGACACCAGCCGATTTGTCTTGCTGACCAGTGGTTACCACGGTGATTTCGAGATTCCGAATAATCCCGGGCAAACGCCACAGTTCACTGACATGGGAAGATCGAAATTCAATTCCGCTGCGCTCGATGAGA